>JANNHC010000504.1:0-7374 GCA_031404215.1 Acidobacteriota bacterium | reverse complement strand
CGAGGCGTGCGTGTTCGCGTTTGGCGGCGGCTTCAGCTTCGAGGCGCTCGCGTTCGCGTTTGGCGGCGGCCTCGGCTTCGAGCCGTACCCGCTCGCGCTTGGCGGCGGCTTCAGCTTCGAGCCGTTCGCGTTCGCGTTTGGCGGCGGCTTCGGCTTCGAGCCGTGCCCGCTCGCGCTTGGCGGCGGCTTCGGCTTCCACCCGTTCGCGCTCACGCTTGGCGGCCGCCTCGGCTTCGAGCCGTGCCCGCTCGCGTTTGGCGGCGGCTTCGGCCGCCACTCGCTCGCGCTCACGCTTGGCGGCCGCCTCGGCCTCCAGCCGTGCTCGCTCGCGCTTGGCGGCGGCTTCTGCCTCCAACCGTTGGCGTTCGCGTTTGGCTGCCGCCTCGGCTTCGACGCGCTCCCGTTCGCGTTTCGCGGCGGCCTCGGTCTCGAGACGTTGACGCTCCCGTTTCGCAGACGCCTCGGCTTCGAGCCGCTCACGCTCGCGCGTGGCTGCCGCTTCGGCTTCGACTCGCTCCCGTTCGCGTTTCGCAGCAGCCTCCGCGTCGAGCCGTTGGCGGTCCCGTTGTACAGATGCCTCGGCCTCGAGCCGCGCGCGCTCGCGATTGGCCGTTTCCTGTTCGCGCTCGAGCTCGCCGGCCAGACGCTGCTCTTTTTCCTCGGCGATCACCGCCAGCGGTGACGCCGTGACGAGCGGCTGACGCACGACCGGCGGCCCGCCCGCCGGCTCGGCGCGCTGAACCGGCGCATCGGCACGTCTCCACTCGAAGGGGGAGGACCATGCAGACGAAGGGTCCGGCTCCGGTTCTGGCTCCGCGCTGCCGCCATGTCCGTGCGCCGCGGCCGCCGGAGCGTGACCGGCGGCCGATGTCGGGTGATGTGCTGACGGCGCCGACGTGATGACCCGCATTTCCGCGGCGCGCTCGATGAACGTGCCGACCTCGTCGGCAAACGCTGAGGGGTCGCAACCGGGAATGGGCTCGGCTGCCTTCTTGCGGCGCAGTTTTCCAAGCAGCCCGCCCCTTGGCTCGGCCACCTCTCCATCCTGTGAGGACGACGCCAGCTGCGGGATGGTATGGGTCTGCACGTGTTCGGCCCCGTCGCGGGTGCGCAGGTGCGAGAGGATCTCCGCCTCATCACGCGGCGACAGCAGCGCGGTCAGCAGGATGACGTCTGGCACGCGCGCGTCAACCGCTGCGACGGCGCCATCACGAGAGTCGACGACGATCAGTTCCGCGTGCACGCGGTCACGGATCATGCGTTTCAAGATGGCGGCCTGGCGTTGATCGGGCTCGAGGGCAAGAATCAACGGGACGTGATTTTTCAAAGCTGACGCTCTCGACTTGTCGGAATGAAGAGACCGTTACGTTCTCAGCATGAAGGCCACGAGCACGGCGCCGACCGCCGCGAACACCAGCAACGGCGCGTTCTCGATGGATTGATACCGGACCGCGGACGCGAGAGCGCTCCCCAGGTCGCCGGCGCGATCGCCCCACGGCGACAGGCTGCTGCCCCCCGCCACGAGATCGCCGAAGCGTTCGCGTACGCGTTCGTCGATCGAGACGAGCATCAGCAGCACGGCGCCGAAGACCGCCGCCGACGCGACTCCCTGTCGAATTCCCAACTTCATCGGCGCTGTTCCTTTCCCCGCGCAGACCCGATCGGTCTTTTTCCGCACCAAGCGCATCGTTCCTGAGGCAATTGGTATGCCGCCGTGGGTTCGCACGCGAATCCGCGGTAATGCGGCCAAAAACACAAGGATACGCGCCCACGCGCGATCTTTCCTTATATGCGGGGCCAGGCCACGAGGCACGAAATTGACAACGCCAGTTACGAAAGTGATGGGTGGCCCCATGTACGGGGAGGTCGCGCAGCCGGAGGTGACACCGCGGTCGAACCGCCCCGAATGTCCGCTGCCAGAACAACTTGCGGCGTGTGTTCGAAGGCCGCGGCGGGCCGTGGCACAGGCGTTGCGATTAGGCCTCCCGTGGCGCGGCAAGTTCGCCGCGCATTAATCACCACGCGGCCGCGCCGCAACATCGCACCGCCAAGGGCGGTGCACATCCGGGAGGACTCAAAATGTCTCAGCTTGTTGCCTTCGTGAACTCGTTCGCTCGTAACGAAGAGGGCCAGGACCTGCTCGAGTACGCGTTGCTCGTCGCGCTGATCGCGCTGATCGCGATCGGTGCGGTTGGTGCCGCAGGTGGAGCGGTGAACAACATCTTCACCGCGATCGCCGGCGCGCTCGGCGGGGCCGCGTAAGCAGACGACGAGGAGCCGGGGCGTCCCTCGCTGGGACGCCCCGGCGCTTCATGAATCTTGTGAGGAGATCAGCCGATGCAATCGCCAGCCGCAGTGATGATGTTGAGACAGATGGCCGGGCGCCGCTTCCGTCGCTCGGAGGACGGCCAGGACCTCCTCGAGTACGGATTGCTCATGGCGCTCATCGCCATCTTCGCGATCGGCGCCGTCACGATGCTCGGCACCACGATCACGAACGTGTTCTGGTCTGCGATTGCCGGTAGTTTCTAACGTGGCGTTCGCCGCGCTGGCCTCGGGCGCGCTCGTCGCGACCGTGGTCGACATCAGGGATCGGCGCATCCCGAATGCGCTGACCGCGACCATGGCGGGCGTCGGCATCGGGCTCGCGGCGTCGGGGGCGAGCGGCGTATCACTCAGCGCGTCGGTGGCCGGCTTCATCCTCGGGTTCCTGCTGATGATGCCGGGCCACGCACTCGGCGCCACGGGCGCCGGCGACGTGAAGTTCATGGCCGCCATCGGCGCCATCGTCGGACCGGCCCTGGTGGTGAGCGCGTTTCTCTTTACGGCGATTGCGGGCGGTGTGCTCGCGCTGGCCGTCGCGGTCAGGCGGCAACGGCTCGCCGCCACCATCGCCGGGACGGGTCGGCTCATTGCGGCGCCCGGAGACGCGAAGAAGGAAATCCAGGCGGCGACCGGGTCGAACCGTTTCGCATACGGACCGGCCATAGCGATCGGCAGCGTGCTCGCGGCGCTGATTGGGTGAGGAGGGCGGCCCGGGCGAGCCGTCACAACGCGGAACAAGACAGGCAGGCGGACCATGATGAAACGAATCAGCAATCAACGCGGCGCCGCACTGATTGAAACCGCGATCACGCTTCCCCTGGTGCTGCTCGTGTCGGTTTCCATCTTCGAGTTCGGCCGGGCCTACCAGACCTGGCAGGTGCTGACCAACGCCGCCCGCGAAGGCGCGCGCATCGCCGTGCTGCCCGATTACACCGACGCGCAGGTCACCAGCACCGTGCGGAACTACCTGACCAGCGGCCAGCTGACCAACGCCGCCGGCGCGTCAATCACCGTCGCTCGGAACGAACCGTTCGGGCCAGCCACCGCGTCACGCGTCACTGTGAACTACCCGTTTCAATTCATGGTCCTCAATCCGGTCGCCCGGCTCGTTCAGAGCTCGTCGACCGCGGGGACTCCGCTCACGATGCAGTCGTCCGCGCTGATGCGGAATGAATAACAGGTGAACCATGCGTAGCCGAATCTTTGCCGTTCTTGCCATCGCTATTCTCGCCGGAGGCGGGCTGGCGTACGGCACCTACAACTTCATGCAGAACCAGCCGGTCAAACAGGTGAATACGCCGACCCAGCCGGTCGTCGTCGCCGCCGCCGACCTGCAATTGGGCGCCGAGCTCAAGAAAGAGGACCTGCAGGTTGTTCAATTTCCCGCGGGCAAGACGCCGGAGGGCACCTTCTCGAAGCCGGAAGAGATCATCGGCCGCGGCTTGATCGTGCCAATCGTCAAGAACGAGCCGATTCTCAAGGCCAAGCTGGCCTCGAAGGAAGCGGGATCGGGACTGCCCCCGGTGATTCCGGAGGGCATGCGCGCGGTGTCGGTCCGCGTGAATGAAGTGGTCGGCGTCGCCGGCTACGTCCTGCCCGGCAACCGGGTGGACGTGGTCGCCACGGCGAGCCCGACGGAGGCCCGCGCCGACACGACGTCGAAGGTCGTGCTGTCGAACGTACAGGTCCTGACGGCCGGCACCCGCATGGAACACGACGGGGATCAATCGAAGCCTGTGCAGGTGACCGTCGTCACCCTGCTCGTGTACCCCGAGCAGGCCGAGCGCCTGGCGCTCGCGAGCACCGAAGGCAAGATTCAGCTCGCGCTGCGCAATCCGCTCGACCAAGGTGCACCGGCGACCCCGGGTATCAAGACGTCAGGGCTCATGGGTACGGTCGCCCCGGTGAAGGTGCGGCAGTCCGCAGGCATGTCGCGGCCGCGCGCGGCACAGCCTGTCACGCAGACGGTTCCGACAGCGGCGCCGCTGCCGACGGTTGAAATGATCCGCGGCGACAAGCGAGCGACAGAAGTGATTCGGTAGTTACGAGTTCCCAGTTTCCGGTTTTCAGCTTCCGCCGCCGCGTCTCGCGAATCGCGGACGGCGACGAGAAGAACACAAGACTGGCGACTGGTAACTGGCAACTGGTAACTGGCAATTGATTTCGGAGGACATCCCAATGCGGGCAGCAAAGTTCAGGGCGGCGTTCGCCGCCTTCATCATCGTGATTCTCGTGGCAGCGCCGCAGGCGCAGCAGTCGTCGCAACCCCTGGCGCCGGCGTTTGGCGCGTCGGCCGGGAGCACCGCGGCGCGCGAGCCCGTCGAGCGTCCCACCGACATCGACCTGCTGGTCGGCCGTTCGACCGTGCTGAACGTGGGGGCCACCATCGCGCGGGTCTCGCTGACCGTGCCGGATGTCGCCGACGCGATGGTCACGGCGCCGGGGCAGCTCCTGATTCACGGGAAGCAGCCGGGCACCATCTCCCTCTTCGTCTGGGAGCGCGGCGGCGCGATCAGGACCTATGCGGTCAACGTGCGGCGCGACCTCAGCATTCTGGTGGAGCAGATGAAGCAGCTGTTCCCCTCCGAGCACATCACCGTGGCGGGGAGTGGCAAGGACGTCGTCGTCTCCGGCACCGTGTCGAGCAAGTACGTCATCGAGAAGGCGGCGGACGTCGCGGCCGGGTTCGTGGAAAAGAAGGAGAACGTCGTCAACCTGCTGAAGCAGCAGGAAGGCGTCGCATCCAACCAGGTCCTGCTGCGGGTGCGCTTCGCTGAAGTCAGCCGCAACGCGCTGCAGGAGCTCGGTGCGTCTCTGTTCTCCGATGGCAACAACGGCTACAACGGCCGCACCACGACCCAGCAGTTTGCCGCGCCGTTTTTCGACAAGACGAATCCGATTCAGGGAAAGAACCTGGTCTTCAGCGACTACCTGAACCTGTTCCTCTTCGATACCAAGAACCAGATTGGCGCCGTCGTGAAAGCGATGCAGTCCAAGGGCGTGTTCCAGAGCCTCGCGGAGCCGAACCTGATCGCGCTCAACGGCAAGGAAGCGAGCTTCCTCGCCGGTGGAGAGTTCCCGTATCCGGTCCCGACGGGCATCAACCAGGTCACGATTCACTTCAAGGAGTTCGGCGTCCGGCTGACGTTCACGCCGACGGTGCTCGGCGGCGACCTGATCAACCTGAAGATCAAGCCCGAAGTGAGCTCACTTGATTTCAACAATGCCGTCACCATCGAAGGCTTCCGGGTTCCCGCGTTGACGACACGCCGCGCTGACACGGAGGTCGAGCTGCGCGACGGGCAGACCTTTGCAATCGCCGGCCTGATGAACAACACCGCGCTCTCGTCGATGCGCAAGGTGCCCGGGCTCGGCGACATCCCGGTTCTTGGCTACCTGTTCCGCAGCCGCGCCTATCAGAAGGATCAGACGGAACTGGTCGTCATGGTGACCCCGCAGATTCTTCGACGCGACTCCACAGGCGCTTCGGAAGGCTTGCCGACGCTCGTCGAGCCATTCCTGGGGGCGCCGTCGAAGCCTGTGCCGCAGCCCGCGCCTTACGTCGGCTCGCCGCGGTATCCCGCGAACCAGACGGCGCCGCGCGCCGGCAATGAGCCCGCGCCCGCGCCGGCTCGCGCGGCGAGCGTGCCGCAGCCCGCGCCGGTTGCGCGGCCCATCCAGGGTCCAGCCTCGCTGGTGCCCGTACTGGCGCCCGCGACGCCGGCTGTCGGAGAAGTCCAGGGGGAACCGGTCGCCGCCCCTGCGCCGAAGCCGACGAAGGCCGAGTTGAAGGCGCTCGAGCAGCAGCGCGCGGACGAGACGAAAGCCGCGGAGGCCGCCGCGAAGCAGAGGGTGGCCGACGACAGGCGCAAGGCGGTCGATCAGAAGGCCGCGAAGCTGAAAGCTGAGGAAGACCGCCGCGTCGCGGAAAAACTCGACAAGGAACGCGCCGTGCGAGAGGCAGAAGTGGCCAGGAAGAACGCCGAAATCTCGCGGAAGCAAGCGGAAGAAGACCAGAAGAAGGACCGGGCGCTTGCCGACGCCGCCGCGCGACTCAAGCAGGCCCAGGCGGCCTACCAGGCCGAGATGGAGAAGGCCAAGGGGATCAAGAAGTGACGAAGGTGACTTGGGGCGGCGGCTAACCGCGGCATCAAAGAGACCGGAGAGCACCATGAAAAACATCCAACAGCTCCGACGCGATGAGTCGGGCATGAGCTACGTGTTCATCGGTTTCAGCATGATGGCGTTCATCAGCGCCAGCATGCTCGCCATCGATGTCGGCATGCTGATGACGGCCCGAAGCCAGGCGCAGAACTCCGCGGATGCGGGCGCGCTGGCCGGCGCGACGGCGCTGCTCTACGACGACTTCAACGATCGCTCGCCGTCGGGCCCGGCCGTCACGAGCGCCATCAGGGGAGCGCTCGCCAACAACGTGATGAGCGCCGCGGTGTCGGTGAACGCCGGCGACGTCGAATTCTTGAGCAACCCGTCGACAGGACAGCTCGACCGCGTCAAGGTCACCGTGCGGCGCTCGGCGGCTCGCGGCAATGCCGTGTCCACGCTCATTGCCAGGTATTTCGGCATGAGCACCGCCGACATCGGCGCCACCGCTACGGCGGAGGCGGCTCCCGCGAACGCGATGAGCTGCGTGAAGCCGTTCACCATCCCGGACCGATGGACTGAAAGGCAGACCCCGCCTTACGACGCGACCGACACGTACGACGCGTTCACGAACAAGGGCGCGCCGCTCGCGAATCCCGACCTCTACATCCCCGCGTACAACGACGACGGGTCGCCCAACCCGAGCTACACGGGCTACAACAACGAAGCCGATCGCGGGATGCAGCTCATGATCCGCGCCGGCACGGGGAACAACATCTCGCCCAGCATGTATTTTTCGCTCGCCATGGCGGACGACACTGGCGGCAGCGACTACCGCTGGAACATCGCCAACTGCAACACGAAAAAGTATCACTGGGGCGACCTGCTGACCCAGGAACCCGGCAACATGATGGGTCCGACGACGCAGGGCATCGGCGAGCTGATCGC
>JANNHC010000503.1:0-2669 GCA_031404215.1 Acidobacteriota bacterium | reverse complement strand
ACCAGCGCCACCGCGCCGGCGCCCAGCGCGATCAGCACCGTGGTCGCCAGCGGATCGAGCGTGCGCTTGATGCCGGCTGGAACGCCAGCATCGAAGCGCAGCTTGTCGCAGGCGTCCGAGGCGTTGGAGACCAGCTCACGCAGGAAGATCTCCTTGTTCGAGTAGAGCGAATGCGTGCCTGCACCCCGACTAGCCCACGTCGCTCCGCTCGCCCTTCGCGGCTCGCGCCGCGCCGTGCGCCCGACTCGTGAATCGTCGGGGACCCCTGCACCCCGACTCGCTCACGCCGCGCTGTTCGCGGGCCATTGACTCTCGGGGTCCCCGCCGCAGGCGGGCCATCCCATCCTCTCTCCCTTCGAAAAAGAGTAAGGTATCCGGGTCCACAGACAGACCCGTGAAACACACCCAGACTGCGCGCGTGGCCGGCCGGCGTTTTGTCCTGGTGTGCGGTGTCGCGCCGGCGCTGCTCACGGTTGCGCTCGCGATGTCGCGGCCTGGCCTTCTGACGCAGATCGACAGCCGCGTGTACGACGGGATGCTGCGATCGGAGCCCCCGAATCCGGCGGACGGCCGGGTTGTCATCGTGGACATCGACGAGCGGAGCCTCGCAGCGATCGGGCAGTGGCCGTGGCGTCGCGACGTCATCGCGCGACTTGTCACGCGGCTCCGCGAAGGTGGCGCGGCCGCCGTCGCAATCGACGTCGTCTTCGCTGAACCGGATCGATTCGAGACGACAGCCGGACAACCCGCCACAGACCATGGCGATGCGGCGCTGGCTGACGCGGTCAGAACAGCAGGCGTCGTGCTCGGGTATGCGTTTACGTTCAATGGGGCGGCCGTCCTGCCCGCGCCCTGCGTGGCGCACCCGCTCTCGCTCCCTCTCATCCATGCGGCCGGGAGCCGCGGGGAGTGGCCGGCATTTCGTGCCACCGGTGCGATCTGCAATCTGCCGGTCCTCACACAGGCGGCCACCGCCTCGGGCTTTCTGAACGCGGCGCCCGATCGGGACGGCATGCTGCGGCGCATTCCGCTGCTCATCGAGCACGATGGTCGCGTCTACCCGGGACTGGCGCTGGCGGCGGTGATGGCCGCGACAGGCACCCATCCTGTCGCCGTCCGGACGATCAACGTGAATACGGTGTCGCTGTCGCTCGACACCGGCAACGTTCCGCTCGATGGCCGGAGCAATCTGCTGCTGCGATACCGCGGCGGCAGCCGATCCCTGCCGTACGTCTCCGCGGCCGACGTGCTGAGCGGCCAGGCGCCGTCAGCCGCGTTCAAGAACGCCATCGTGTTCGTCGGAGCCACAGCGCTCGGAACGCGGGACGCCGTCACGACCCCCTTCGACACGCAGTTTGCGGGCGTCGAAGTGCAGGCGACCGTCGCGGACAATCTGCTCCGCCGTGATTTCATCTCGCGCCCGCCCGACGCGTTGACCGTCGAAGTGGCGGCGGTCCTCGCCCTGGGCATCGCGGTCACCCTGCTGGTGGCACGGCTGGGGCTCGCGTGGGGCAGCGCCGCCGGCGCCGTACTGCTCCTGGCGATCTGGCGAAGTTCGCTGTGGATGCTCGCCGTGAAAGGTGAATACCTGTCTCCACTGTTCCCGGTGATCGGCCTCGTCGCATCGCTTGGAACAGCGACGATTGCCAAGCTCGCGCTCGAACGCCGGCGGGCGGATTCCGCCTCGGGCGAGAAGGACGCCGCGCACCGCATGCTGGTGCAGTCGCTCCTCTCGCTGACTGAAATCAGGGATGCCGAAACCGGCAACCACTCACGCCGGACCCAGCTCTACAGCCGGTTGCTCGCGCAGCAGCTGTGCGATCACCCCAGGTTCAGCGAATACCTGACGCCCACCCGCATCGACCTGCTCTCGACGCTCGCGCCGCTCCACGATATCGGGAAGGTCGGCGTGCCGGATCAGTTACTGAACAAGCCAGGCGCCCTGACCACCGAAGAATTCCACGAGATGAAGAAGCATCCCGTGTACGGCCTCAGCGTCATCACCACCGCGCAGCATCGCGCCGGCGCCGGCGAGGACGCGATCCTCTCCATGGCCAAAGACATTGTCTACACCCACCACGAACGGTGGGACGGCAAGGGCTATCCGCGCGGGCTCAAAGGCGAGCAGATCCCCATCCCGGGACGACTCATGGCGATCGTGGACGTCTACGACGCGTTGACGACCATGCGGTGTTACCGGCAGCCGCTCCCGCACGAGCGTGCGGTAGAAATAATCCTCAACGGCGAAGGCACGCACTTCGATCCGGCCGTGGTGGATGCCTTCCTGCGAAGCGCACCGCTCCTGCGAACCGTCGCACACGACGTCATGGTTGACGGAGCAAGCCCAGCGACCGTCCATCACGCGCTGTCGTCATAACAAACCCAGCACCCTGAGCCCTGTACCCTGAGCCCTATTAAGGGTGGAACAATTCAGCCTGACGGGCTATTTTGTACTGTTGAGCTTGAAGTAAGCTGCGCTGGCAGTGTTGAATAGCGGTCCCGACTCGACAGCGGCGGGCAGGCATAATTAGGGGTGGATAGAATTAGTTTTGGCTGCACCCTTGGAACATGTGGGAGAGCTGAATGGCGCAGCGCCGCAAACCGAAACATTCGAAGTCCTCCACTGATATATTTGCGCCCACACGCCGGACCGCCGTGCCGCGCAAACC
>JANNHC010000502.1:0-7453 GCA_031404215.1 Acidobacteriota bacterium | reverse complement strand
CGGCCCATCACGCCCGAGGGCCAGGCACTCGCCGAAGGTGTCGATCACGGGCGAATGAAGCTATTCCAGGCGCTGGTCTCGATTCTCAACGAGACCGAGCATTCCACGATCCTCGATGTAGCCCCCCGCGCCGATAAGAGGTTGCACGCCGCCCTCTACGAGTCCTACTTCAGCAACTACATCGAAGGTACGAAGTTCTCGATCGAACAGGCTTCCGAAATCGTCCTTGAGGGAAAGCCCGTAAAAAATCGACCCAAGGATTCAAAGGACATTTTGGGCGTGTTTCTCCAGGCCAATGAGCCGGCATGGCGCGTGCAGACGCTCGCCAGTGGCAAACCCATCCTGGAACAATTGAGGGCACGGCACGCGCATCTCATGGAGGCTCGCCCGGAGGTAGATCCCGGCGCCTTCAAGACCGAGAAGAACTTCGCGGGCAACACGGAGTTTGTGCCACCGAACTTGGTGACTGGCACCTTGGAAGCAGCCTCGGCACTCCTGCCCCTGGTACCTCCGGGCTTTCCGCGCGCCGTGCTCGCCCCTCCTTGCATTATAGGAACCCCCCCCGGGCGGGTCAAGGAGGACCGCTTCGGGCGGTCCCCGGAAGTCGTTGCCCCATCGATACTTGGTCTGCTACGATCCGATCATGCGCAATCCCCGCTTTCTGCCCGTGGCCGTTCTCGCGATCGTGCTCTCGGCGCTCGCCGGCGGCTATTTCGGCAGCCACGCGCTCGCACGACAGGACGAGGTTTCGCAGCAGTACCGCGTGTTCACGTCCGCGCTCGCGGCCATCGAGCGCGAGTACGTGGACGAGGTGCCTTCGGATCGGTTGGTGTACAGCGCCATCGACGGCATGCTGCACACACTCGATCCGCATTCGAGCTTTTTCGATCCGAAGTCGTACGCGCAGATGCGCGAACGCCAGGAAGGCCGGTACTACGGCCTTGGAATCTCGATTCAGTCGATCGACGGCGACATCACCGTGATGGCGATCTTCGAGGGCTCGCCCGCGTACACGAAGGGCTTGCGCCGGGGAGACATCCTGTCGAAGGTCGGCGACCTCGACATGAAAAGCTGGACGACTGACCAGGCCGTCAAGAAACTGAAGGGGCCGAAAGGCACGACCGTCAACATCAGCATCAAGCGTCGCGGGTTCGACGGATTGATCAACATGGATGTCGTGCGCGACGAGGTGAACATCACCACCGTTCGCGCGTCGTTCATGATCGACAAGGACACCGGCTACGTAAAGCTCGACCAGTTCACCGAAACATCTGATCGTGAACTGGGCGAAGCGCTGCGGAAGCTGAGCGCGAGCGGCATGAAGCGGCTGGTGTTCGACCTCCGGGAGAATCCGGGCGGCGCGCTCGACCAGGCGATTCGTATCTCCAACCGGTTCCTGCCCCGCGGCGACATGATCGTCTACACGCGCGGCCGCGTGCCCAATGCCAATCAGGACTACCGGGCGACCGAATCGAGCGACTACACGCACCTGCCGATCGTGACGCTCGTCAATCGCAACAGCGCGAGCGCGTCCGAGATCGTCAGCGGCGCGCTGCAGGATCACGACCGCGCGCTCATCGTGGGCGAGACGACCTTTGGCAAGGCGCTCGTGCAGTCGGTGTATCCGATCAGCGAATCGGCAGGCGTGGCCGTGACAACGGGTCGCTACTACACGCCGGCGGGCCGGCTGATTCAGCGTCCCTGGGACGGCACGTTCGACGAGTACCTGACGTACACGCTTCGCGATCAGACGGCCGAGCGCCAGCACAGGGCGTCGGATCTGAAATACACCGACGCCGGCCGCAAGGTATACAGCGGCGGCGGCGTCGAGCCCGACAAGTTCGTGATCGGCGCGGGATACGAGGGATTCAACCCGACGAGGTTCGGCCGCATGCTGGCCGCGCGCGAGTTTGCCAACTTCGCCGATCAGTTCAGGGCCGAAGGCGACACTCGGCTGAGCGACGCCAACCGGAACAAGACGCCCCTCACCCGCGGGTTTGCCGTCACCGATGCGATGCTGGACAACTTCAAGGCGGGACTCGTCACGCGCAAGGTCAAGATGGACGAGGAGAGCTTCGCGAAGGACGACACGTTCATCCGCGCGATGATTCACTTCGAGATTGACGCGGCCTTGTTCGGGATGGAGGAAGCGCGCCGGAACTTGATCGCGAAGGATCCGCAGGCCCAGTTCGCGCTCGGCCAGTTTGGGGAGGCCGAGCACCTGATTCAGTTGTCGTCGACGCGCGCGTCGCGTAGCGGCAAGGGGCAGTAGCAATCGCGTCGGCAGTAGGGCATTTGGCCCTATATTTTGGGGTCTCACTTTAGTGTTGCCCCTAGGTATAGGGCTTGTTAGACTGACGCCCGTTCACCGGGCCCAGGGGCCATCCCGCTTTGGGTGGGGTGTGGGCTCGGTCGTACGGTCTTGTCGTCACGTCATCGCCTCCTGAGACAGCGCACGTGTTCGAAGCGAACCCAGCCGCTTCCGGGTCGAGGACTGCCAGCTCGCCCCTGACGCGGCTTTCGTATTTTCGGGCCACGGGAAGGGACTTACACCGCATGCGGCTTCAACGTCTCGAGATTGCCGGATTCAAGAGCTTTCCGGATCGTTCTGAACTCACGTTCGACCACGGCGTCACGGCGATCGTGGGGCCGAACGGGTGTGGCAAGAGCAACGTGGTAGACGCGCTGACCTGGGTGCTCGGCGAACAAAGCGCGAAAAGCCTGCGCGGCGATCGCATGGAAGACGTGATCTTCGGTGGCAGCGATGCGCGGAAGCCGACCGGCGCCGCGGAAGTCCGGCTGAAGCTTGGCGGCGTCGCGTCGCGCGTGCCCGGGAACTTGCCGCGGCAGACCAGCGGGGCCCACGCACTCGTGAGCACGGGCGGCGAGTTGCTGGCCGGTGCCGCGGCCGTGGCCGTCGAGGAAGAGCCTCCCCTCATCGTGCGCGACGTCGAGGTGATGCGGCGTTTGTATCGTTCCGGCGAGAGCGAGTATCTGATCGACGGCGAGTCCGTACGGCTGCGCGACGTGCAGGATCTCCTCATGGATGCCGGGCTCGGCATCAAGGCCTACGCCGTCATCGAGCAGGGCAAGATCGGCCAGATTCTGAGCGCCCGCCCCACGGATCGGCGGCAGTTGATCGAAGAGGCGGCAGGCGTCACCAAATACAAGAGCCGCCGGCGCGCCGCGGAGCTGAAACTCGAAGCGGCCCAGCAGAACCTCACCCGCGTGGATGACATCGTGTTCGAGGTGGAGAAGCAGCGGGGCGCCCTCAAGCGGCAGGCCGCGAAGGCGCGCCGGTACCGCCGCCTGCGCGAAGGGCTTCGGCGCTGGGAAAAGGTCCAGTTCTCCCAGCGCTACCGCCTGCTCGGGGACGCGATTGAGTCGGCTCGCACCAGGCTGGCGGACGCCCGTGCCCGTGAGACAGCCGCCGCCGCGCACGTCGCGGCAGTCGAAGCGTCGCTCGAGCGCCTGCGTCTCGAATTGACGGAGGCCGATGCGCGGACGACGGCCGCGCGCGAGGCGGCACACGCGAGCGAACTGGAGATCGGCCGCCTGCAGCAGCAGATTGCCTTCGACAAGCAGCAGGTCGAGTCGCTGGGCGCCGCCGCCTCGGACATTGAAGCCGAGGTCCGTGCGCTCGACGCACGCCGCGAACCCGCGCGGATGGAACTCGAGGCGCGCCGCCAAGCCTCCGCCCGCGCGACGGCCGAGCGCGACACCGCCGCGGACACCCTGCGCGGAGAAGAAGCCGCGTATGGGGATCTTCAGCGAAACATCGAGGGACTGGAAGCCGACGTCGAGGCGGCGCGCAGCGAGGTGTTTGCGGCGGTGAATGCCGCGACGGCGCTGCGGCACGCGACCGAGCACGCGGCGGCCGCACGCACGCGGATGGCGGAACAGATCGGCCGTCTCGAGATGGAACGTGCGGACCTGTGCATCGAAGCCGAGCGCGCCGCTCACGATCGCGGCGAAGCCGAGAACGCGATGCGCCGGGCCGGCGCGGCGGTGGACGCGCTGCGGCTCGATCGCGCGGCCCGGGACTCGGAACTCGCCGGCTCGCGGGCGGATCGGGACGGGCGCGCACAGGAGTTCCGCGTGAGGGAACGCGATCTCGCCGGCACTGTCGCGCGGTTGAAGTCGCTCGAAGAACTCGACGCCGCACGCGCGGAGTACGGAGACGGCGCGCGTCTCGTCCTCGCCGAATCGCGGGGGGATGTGGACCAGCTGGGCTCGGTGGCCGACTATCTCGACGTGGACACCGGGTACGAGCGCGCGGTCGAAGCCTGCTTTGGTGAACTGGTGCAGCATGTCGTGGTGCAGTCGCACGATCAGGCGGCCGCGGGCCTGCGGTGTGCGAGCGTGCACAACGCCGGGCGAGTCGGCTTCCTCATTGCCGGCGAGTCGTCACCGCCGGTCTCGGCGGCGGCACCGGCTCCAGATCTGACCCCGCTGTCACAGTTCGTGCGGACCAGCGGCCCGGCCGCGGGTGCGATCGGCGCCGCCATCGCCCACGCATGGATGGCACCGAGCTACGAATCGGCGCGCCAGGCGTCCGCGTTCAGCCCCGCGCCCATCGTGACGATCGACGGGGAAGTGTTCCGCGGTGCGCATATCGTCGAGGGGGGAACGCGGGCCGAGGCACGCGGCATCCTCACGACGAAGCGCGAAATCAAGGAGCTTCGTGAGCGCGCCGAGGCCGAGGGGTCGGCGGTCGAACGTCTGCGAGAGCAGATCGCGTCGCTCGACGTCACGATCGCGTCGCTCGAATCGGCGATTCTCTCGCTGCAGGGAGAGCTTCACCGCCAGGAAAAGTCGATCGTCGGCTTCGAGCTGCAGATTGGCAGCGCGGGCGAGACGGTCGAACGCATCCAGCGCAAGCAGGAGCAGATCGCCACCGAGCGGCGGTCGGCGGAAGAGGAACTGCGCGCGCAGGAGGCCAGAGAGGACGAGGCCCGCGCCTCCATCGCGCGGATCGAGTCCGAGCAGCGCGTCGTCGACGACCTGCTGAACACCGCCCAGCGCCGCCTGTTCGCGGCGCGCGATGCGATGCAGGCACAGGCGCAACGCACGTCCGAGGCCAAGGCGTCGCACGCGGCGCTGGTCGAGCGTTCGAGCGCGCTCGGCGTCGAGGTGCAACGGCTGGAAGAGGCCGCGCGGGAGCTCGAAACACGCACGCAGACGCGCCGCGACGACATGGAGCGCACGCGCGCCCGCAGGACTGGACTGCTCGAGTCGATCATCGTCTCCGAGTCAACGCTCGACGCCGGAGTACGCACGTTTGACAACCTCCGCGACCGCGTGCGCACGGCGGACGAAGCCTCGCAGGCGCTCCGCGCCGGATTCGACGACCAGGAAGGGCACATTCGCGAGGCGCGGCGCGGGCTTGAAACCGTGCGCGCCCAGGCGGCGCAGCTCGACGTCACGCGCGCGACGGCCGAAGCCGACCTGGCGCACCTGGCTTCCTCGTGTGTCGAGTCGGTGCAGGCGTCGCTCGACGAGGTGGCCGCGGAAGTGGCGCAGCTCGAGAGCGAAGGGCTGCTGGCCAGCCCCAAAGCGGTGGACGACGCCCCTGATGCCGCCGAGGCCGAGGACGAAACAGGAGCAGAGACCGCCACGGCTCCGGCCCCGGTGCAATCTGCGGGACAGGCGATGACGCCCGATGAAATGGTGGTCGATCTGCGCGCGAAGATAGACCGCATGGGCGCCGTCAACATGATGGCGATCGACCAGTTCGACGACCTCGAGTCGCGTCATCTGTTCCTCACCACGCAGCGCAAGGATCTCGTGGATTCGATTGCCGCGACTGGCGAGGCCATCCGGAAAATCGACAGGACGACAACGGAGCGGTTCAGGGAGGCGTTTACCGCCATCAACCAGAACTTCGAGCAGACGTTCACGACGCTGTTCGGCGGTGGCCGCGCCGGCCTGGTCCTCCTCGACGAAAGCGATCAGCTCGAGAGCGGGATCGACATCATCGCCCAGCCCCCCGGCAAGCGTCTCCAGAGCGTCCAGTTGCTGTCTGGCGGCGAGAAGGCGCTCACCGCCATGGCGCTGATGTTCGCCATCTTCAGGTACCGTCCAAGCCCGTTCTGCCTGCTCGATGAAATCGACGCGCCGCTCGACGATGCCAACATCGGCCGGTTCGTGGAGATGCTTCAGGGCATGCAGGAGCACACCCAGTTCATCCTGATCACGCACAACCGCAAGACGATGGAGATCGCCGATCGGCTGTACGGTGTGACGATGGAGGAGCCGGGGGTGTCGAAGCTGATTTCAGTGCAATTGAACTGAGAATGACGTTTCCAGTTACCAGTAGCTGGAATTGGCGGGCGTGCGGGTAACTGGCCACTGGGAACTTCCGTTGAACGAAGATAAAGCCTCCCGCTACCATCGCCTCAAACGGCGTTCGGCCGTGGTGTCGGTCGGGCTCACCGCCGTCCTGCTCGGCGGACTGCTGACGTCGGGAGCCGCCGTCGCCCTGGCGGACGTCGCGCGCTTCATCTCCCGTGTCCACGGGGACTCCTCGCCGCTCGCGGTCGCCGTCTACGTCCTCATCCTGGCGGCCTTGCAGGAATTGCTCACGTTGCCTCTCGCTTTCCACCACGGGTTTGTTCTCGAACGCCGGTACGGCCTGTCGTCCGAGCCCATCGGCGCGTGGCTGCGCGATCACGCGAAGGCGATTGGCCTCGGATTGGTCCTTGCCATCGCCGGCGCCGAAATCGTCTACGTCGCGATGCGCCTGTCGGGGTCGTGGTGGTGGCTCATCTCAGCCGCGGTGTTCATCACCGCCATGAGTGTGGTGGCGAAGATTGCGCCGGTCGTCTTGTTGCCGCTCTTCTACAGATTCACGCCGCTCGATCGCGAGTCATTGCGCGCGCGCCTGGTGTCGCTCTCACAGCGCGCCGGCGTTCCCGCGTTGGGTGTTTACGAATGGGTACTGGGAGAAAAGACCCGGCGCGCGAACGCGGCGCTCGTCGGCACCGGCCGGACTCGGCGCATCATCGTGTCGGACACGCTCCTGGCCGAGTATTCGGACGACGAGATCGAAGTGATCCTCGCGCACGAAATCGGCCACCACGTGCACCGGGACATCCTCACCGCGCTGATGGCGGAAGCCGTGTTACTCGTCGTGGCGTTCTATACGGCTGCCGCGGCGCTGGCGGTGTGGGGCCCGCGACTGGGACTTCGAGGCGCGAGCGACATGGCCGCGTTGCCGCTTTTCCTGCTGGCCGGCGGCGCCACGATGGTCGTGGCGACGCCCGTGGTCAACGCGCTTTCGCGCTGGAACGAACGGCGCGCGGACCGCTACGCGCTGACGCTCACGCAGCGGCCGGCCGCATTCATCTCCGCGATGAAGCGCCTCGGCACGCAGAACCTCGCAGAAGAGCGCCCGTCGCTGGCGGTCCTGTGGCTCATCGAACAGACGGTCCGCGAAGGGCTCGACTTCGTC
>JANNHC010000501.1:0-4743 GCA_031404215.1 Acidobacteriota bacterium | reverse complement strand
CCACACGATCGCCTTCGCGAGTTTCGCGCCGCTCAACACCGACATCTTTATTGCTGATGCCGATGGCAGCAACGCGAAACCGTTGATTGCCCATCCAGACCTCGACTACAACTCGTCCTTCTCCCCTGATGGACGCTGGATCGTGTTCACGTCAACGAGAGCTGGATCGGCAGACTTGTTCCGAGTCCGACCCACTGGTCACGGTCTGCAGCGCCTGACCGATGACGCCGCGTTCGATGATCAAGGCGTCGTGTCGCCTGACGGCCGGCGAGTGGCCTTCGTCTCCACCCGAACCGGGCAAGCCGACATCTGGATTCTGGAGCTCGCGACCGGTGCGCTCCGCAGGAAATCGCAATCGCTCGTCGACGTCGCTCCAGCGGAGCGGGAACCGTTCGCCCCGTGTACAATTCCCAAACCTTCATGCACAAATTCGCCGCGCTCCTCGTGGTCGTAATCCTGTCAGCCTGCCTGGCCGGGTGCGGGTCAGGTCAAACCCTTCGCGTCACGACGATTCAGCTCGGTCGATCCCTGAATCCGGACAATACCGTCGCCGGCTTCACGACTCGTTTCGTGCCCGGCGACACGGTCTATCTGTCCGTCGGTACCTCGGGTGCCGGATCGGGCACCATCGGGGTGCGCTGGTTGTACGAGGGCCGGGTGATTGACGAGCCGAAGAAACAGGTCTCGTATCGAATCGCTGCGGCGACGGAGTTCCACCTTCAGAGTGTCCCGGCCTTTCCGCCGGGCGGGTACGTCGCCGAAGTCTTTCTAAACGGCCAGGCCGTCGGCAGCCGAACGTTCAGGGTCGAGACACAGCGCTGAACGCGCTCGGCCGTACGTGAGAGGGCACACCGTCTTCAGAGTAGCGAGTTTCCGTACGAAGGTTCGCGACCATCCCGATGAGCGATTCGTTGCTGGCGCCAGCGTTCCTTGATCCTTCTGGATATCGGTTGCGGTCCACCTGGTGAAACATGGCGTCATGCCGGGCAAGATCCCCGGCTGTTGAGGGGACCGGCTCGCAAAAGCACTTGACATTGGGTGGTTTCCAACCAGGATCAGGGCACCATGTGCGAGCGCGCCGATTGGACCTGGGCGCCAGTGCAGGCGAGGACGGCTGCACTCGTTGTACTTCACCTCCGCTCCTGGAAACCGGCAATTCCCGATAACGATGACGCGGTGAGGGATCGCGTTGGTGCGGCCGCCGGACGGCTTCGAGATGTGGCCTCGTAATCAGGATGTGACACGTCGAGTGCATGTTCACGTGGTACTGGGTGGCCGATCTCTGCGCCGCCGAAGGCATCACGTTTGTGCTCGGCCACGCGCTCGCCATGAAGGCAATCCACGGCCGCAAGGTACCGCCCCACATCGAGAATCGAGCCAGCCGTCGTGGTCGTAGTCCACGAACGCCGCTCGACGGCCATCCCGGCACAGCGGCTCCCAGCCTCGTCACGACTCGGTGACGTCGGTGAATATCAAGCGCGAAGTGGATGGCAGGACGTCGATGCTGTCGGATAACAGCATTGCGCCCGCCACGATCAGCCGGCGCATTCTCACCGGCGCTCCTTCGGTGCGCGTGCCGCAGCCGCCTGGAAGGACTTCAGCGCCCGCGCGGCGTCGGCGGCGCGTCCGAGCCTGCGGTAAGCTTGCGAGAGCAGATAGTGCGGCTCGGGATAGTCGGTGTTCAGCGCGATGGCCTGCTCGAACCAGCGCACGCTGAGGTCGCTCCGCTCGAGCTGAACGAGCGCCTTCCCCGCGAGAAAGAGGTTGCGCGGCTCGTCTGGATTGCGTTGAGCCGCTTCGGCTGCCAGATCAAAGGCGCGCTGATAGTTCCCGAGCTTGATCAACAGATCGGCGAAGTTCGCATAGACAACGTCGTAGCGGGGGTAGTCCTTGTGGACCAGCGCGATGGCCCTGAGGTAGTGCTGCTGCGCCTGTGCGACGTCCCCGAGGGCCTCGGATGCGAGGCCGAGGTTGTCCCACGCTTTATAGGCGCGCGGGTCGAGCGCTGTCGCCCGACCGAGCGACCCGGCGGCCTCCATGTGTCTCCCCTGCTGGTAATAGATGCGGCCCAGATCGTAAGGAATCTCCGCGTCGGCTGGCGCACGCGCGGCCGCACGTTTCAGCGTCTCTTCAGCTTCGGGGTCGCGGCGAAGGAGGTAAAGCGCCTTGGCCTTCACCTTCAGGACCTGCACGTAGTCCGGATCTTCAACCGGGATGCGGTCGAGCGTTGTCACCGCGTCGGCGGGCCGCCGCGCGAGCAGCTGCGCCTGGCCGAGCGCGAGGAGCAGCGCCGGGCTCGGTCCGCAGGCGGTCACGGCGCGGGTGAAATCGGTGGCGGCCTGATCGTAGCGCCGCTCGTCGTAGGCGCGCCGCCCGCGCTCCTGCGCCTGCTGGCACTCCTGGCCCGTTCCCAGGAGCGCCAGCAGAAGAAGCCAGACGTTCACGGGGTGAGTTCCCAGTTTCCAGCGGCTACCAGCTACCAGCTTCTGTCGAGCCGTCTCGCACTGGCAACTGGTAACTGGTAACTGGCCGTCAGAACGTCGCGCGCACCGACAGCTGCAGACGCCGTGCGCCGATGCCAACGCCGAAGATCCGGCCGAAGTTCGGGCTCGAGATGTCCGTGTTCGGTCCACCGACACCCGAGCGGTTGAGCGCGTTGATCAGGTCGACGCGGAACTCGAAGCTGCGTTCGCCGCCGGCGGTGAACCGCTTCATCAGCCCGACGTCCTCGGAGAAGAACGCCGGCCCGCGCGCATCGAGGAGCACCGGGGGGGCCGTTCCCGGACGCGAGGGCACGCCCTGCGGCGACAGCGGCTGCACCGCGAACGCCGCGGGGTTGAGGTATGGCGTGCCGCGCACGATATCGACGTGCGACCCGTCGAAGAGGATCGGGTCCACACCTGCCACGACGTCGGGACGGAAGGGGAAGCCTGCGCCGTTGATCCGGCCGTCGAACACGCTCAGCGTGCCGCCGGTCCGGTAGTTGTGGATGCCCGTGAGCGTCCAGCCGCCAACGATGTTCCCGAGCACGCCGTCGACGCCGATCCCCTTGCCCGGCCCAATCGGCAGCTCGTAGATCCAGGTCAGCTTGAGGAAATGCGGAAAGTGGCGGCCGCCCGCGAGCCCCCATTCGTCACCCGAGGCGTCCTGCTTCAGGTAGTTGTCCTCGGTCTTCGACCACGTGTAGGCCGCGAGGACCGCGAGGCCGTTGCTGAAGTGCCGGTCGAGCGTGGTCTGCAACGAGTTGTAGCGCGTCTTCCCCCTGAAGCTGTTCAAATACGCGATGCCGGTGTACTGCGGATACGGCCGCAGCGCCTGCTGCACGGTTCCGGTAAAGCCCGGGTACGGCAGGGGGATGCCGAGCTGCGGCTGGCTCGAGAGATTGCTGAACAGCAGGTCGCCGTACCGCCCGACGGCGTCGAACGGAATCCGGTTGAGCTGGTTGCCGTCGTTGTCCAGGTCAAACGGCAGGTCGCGGCCTTGCGCGCCGATGTACGCGACCATCATCGAGAAGTTCGCAGGGAGCTGACGCCGCAGCGTGACGTTGTAGCTGTGGTACTTCTCGCGCTGGGCCTCGTTCCCGGTGATCACCTGGCCGAAGCCCTGGTTGTTCAGCAGCGTCGGGTCGTAGTTGGGGAGCGTCCCGGCGAAGCTCGGGTAGGCCTCGCTGAGAAACATGACCGGATCCTGAGCATTCGGCGTCGGCCGCGTGGCGCGGGTAATGGAGATGGTGCCGTTGTAGCCGGTCGAGTTGAGACCGCCGAAGTCCTCGCCGCCGCTATAGGCCGTCGCCGCGCGATGGCTCACGCTGTAACCGCCGCTGACGGCCATCTTCTGCGACACGGCGTACGCGGCGCCGAGCCGCGGCTGCAGCCCGCCATAATACGTGTCGATGAAGGTCTTCCGCCCCTCCTGGTCGGCGAAGCGCAGCGCCCCCGGACGGTTTCCGGCCGCGGGATTCGGCAGGTTGAGATCGAGGTTCGTCACGTAGCCGTTCTTCTCGTAGAACCCCGGCACGATATCCCAGCGCAGCCCCAGGTTCAGCGTGAGCTTGGAGGAGACCTTGAAGTCATCCTGCACATAGAAGGCGAAATCGCGCTGGAAGTAGTCGGTGTTGACCGCCTGAACTGGCCGGCTCGAGGACTGCACCGCGCCGAGCAGGAAGCTGGCGTAGGCGTGCCCCGTTGTCTGATCGAATCCGGGCAGGTTCGTCTGCGCCGAATTGAAGTTGTAGGACGCCGTCCCGTCCGCGGTTTCGTTGTCGACGAAGTAGAAGCGCCCCTCGAACCCGGTCTTGATGCTGTGGCGCCCGGTCACGAAGGTCAGATCGTCCTGGACGATCGTGCTTCCCTCGAAGCTCGCGCCGCGGGAGATGGATCCGAAATTCCCCAGATTCCCCAGGATCTGCGTTCCGCCGAACGCGAACCGCGGAAACGTCGTGTCCGGCTGGTTGCGCAGACCGATTCGCGATGGCCAGCCGGCATTGAAATAGACGCTCCGGTTTTCGTTCCCGAAGCGGTTGTAGCCGAACGCGAAGCGATGCAGCAGCCGATCGCTGATCATCCAGTTCTCGGACGCGCGAAACATCCAGCTGGGCGTGTACTGGCGTTGGTACAGGTTCGTCGGCGACCCGGGCGGCGGGCCGTAGCGTCCCGCAAGCGAATTGTTCCGAAGCCGCCACTCGCGGTTCACGTAGAATGAGGCCCTGTGACGCGCACTGAGGACCTGGTCGTATTTCACCGC
>JANNHC010000500.1:0-5056 GCA_031404215.1 Acidobacteriota bacterium | reverse complement strand
GCCTTCCGCCGCCCGTCGCAGCACGACGTCGTCCATGAAACTGCGCATGAAGAAGATGCCGCGGCCGCTGGATTTCAGGATATTTTCAGGGGCCAGGGGATCGGCCACCTTGTCGGGCTCGAATCCTTCTCCCTGGTCCAGCACGCGCACAACCAGTTCGCGAGGCTCGACGATCGGCGTGAAGGTGAACTCGACGGTCACGAGCTTGCCGTAGTCCTCGCGGTTGCCGTGCTTGATCGCGTTGATGACGGACTCGCGCACCGCCACGCCGATCCAGTGCACGGTATCCTCGTCCATGCCGGCCAGCTGACCGACACGGTCGCTGACGACCTGCACGAAATCCACCATGTCGAAGTTGCTGTGGATCTGGAGACGGACGGTGCCGCCGCGTTTCAACATGCGGACGGAACCCGCCTCTGCCGGAGGTGTGGGGACGCGGTGCGACGGACGGGCGCGGCGGTCTCTACAGGCACGCGAGTGAATAACATAGTAAACCGGATCCCTGCAGGAGGGCGAATGCTATAGTGCGACACATGCTTCGCGCGCCCGCCGATACGATTACGGTTTCGCCGTCGTCTTCTGCCGGGGGGCACGTCCGCGTCCCCGGGGACAAGTCGATTTCGCACCGCTACGCGCTGCTGGCGGCCATCGCCGACGGCGACTCTGTCATCAGCGGCTACTCTCCGGGCGCTGACTGCGCGGCAACCCTCGAGTGTCTCCGCGGGCTGGGCGTGTCCATTCGCCGGACGGGCCCGGCGGCGATATCTGTGATCGGCCGCGGTCTCGGAGGCCTCCTCCCGGCGCCTTTGCCACTCGATGCCGTCAATTCCGGCACCACAATGCGCCTGCTCTCGGGAATCGCGGCGGCGCATCCGTTCCGCACGATCATCACGGGCGATGCGTCACTCCAGCGCAGGCCCATGCGGCGGATCATCGAACCGCTCGCGCGCATGGGGGCTCGCATCCAGGCCGAGGGAGGCCGGCCACCGCTGACGATCGACGGCGGCCCGCTACACGGTATTGCGCATGAACCGCTGGTGCCGAGCGCGCAAGTGAAAAGCGGCGTGCTGCTGGCGGGACTGCACGCCTCCGGCCGCACGAGGGTCGTGGAACCCGTCCCCACGCGGGACCACACCGAACGCGCCCTCGAAGCGTTCGGAGTCGCGGTGGATCGCGACGCGACCGGCATAGAGATTGAGGGCGGGCAGCGCCTGCAGGCCCGCTCGCTGACCGTGCCCGGCGACATTTCCGGCGCAGCCTTCTGGGCCGCGCTGGCGGGAGGGACACCGGGTTCAGATATCCATATCGAGGGCGTCGGACTGAACCCCTCGCGCATCGCCGTGCTCGACGTCTTTCGTCGCGCGGGGGTGCGGCTGGAATGGTCGAAAGACCACGAGACCGCCGGGGAACCGGCCGGCACGCTGCGGTTCTCCTTCGGAGACCGCGAGAGCTTCACCGTCGATGCCAGCGAGGTGCCGCTCGTCATCGACGAGATCCCCGCGCTCGCGGCCCTGGCGTCCATGATGCCCGCGGGGCGGACGTTCACGGTGCGCGGGGCGGGCGAATTGCGCGTGAAGGAAAGCGATCGCATCTCAGCGCTGGCCGGGGGATTCCGCGCCATGGGGGCCGCGGTCGAGGAGTACGACGACGGGTTTACACTCGAGGCCAGGCCCTTGCAAGGCGGCGCCGTCGACGCCGCCGGCGATCACCGCCTCGCGATGGCCTTCGCGATTGCCGCGACCCGCGCGAGTGCGCCGACGACGATCAGCGGCGCCTCGTCGGTTGACGTCTCGTACCCCGGATTCTTCGACGAGCTTGCGCGACTCACGCGGTGACGGCCGACAAGATCTATCTCGTCGGCTTCATGGCGGCCGGCAAGACGACCGTAGCCCGGGCTCTCGCGCAGCGGCTCGGGTGGCGGGCGGAAGACGTGGACGAGCTCATCGAAGCCCGCGAGCGGCGGACCGTGGCCGAGATCTTTTCGCGCAACGGTGAGCCGTACTTCCGGGGGCTCGAACGAGACATTCTGCGCCTGCTGCTGCCACTTCGCCACGTGGTCGTCGCCACCGGCGGCGGCACATTCATGGATCCCGACAATCGCGCGGCGATCAACATGGACGGCGTGTCAGTATGGCTGGACGTACCCCTCGACGAACTTGTCGCACGCCTGCCGGCTGACGGCCGCCGTCCGCTGGCGGCCGATCGGGCTCAATTGGAGCGGCTATTCGGGATGCGACAGGCCGCGTACGCCAACGCCCAGCTCCGGATCGATGCCCGCGGTGAGCACCCGGACGCCGTCGCCGAGCGCATAATTGAGGCGGTCAACCTTGAGTCCTGAGCCCCGAGCCCTTTTGTGCGGTACCTGATCCTTTCCGACATCCACGCCAACATCGACGCTCTCGAGGCCGTCCTCGCCGCCGCTCCAGTGGACACATGGGATCGCGTCCTCGTGCTCGGCGATCTGGTGGGGTACGGCGCGGAACCTAACCACGTCATCGAACGCGTGCGCGCACTCGACCCGCTGGCGGTGATTCGCGGCAACCATGACAAGGCGGCGTGCGGGATCGACGACGGCAGTTCCTTCAACTATGTCGCCCGCGTTGCGGCACAGTGGACGTTCGACGCGCTCAGCGCCGAGCACCGCGACTATCTTCACGGCCTGCCGCAGGGGCCCGTCGCCATCGACGACACCATCGAGATCTGCCACGGCGCACCGTTCGACGAGGACCACTACATCTTCGATTCCGAGGACGCGCGGATGGCGCTGGACGCTGCCAACCGCTCCCTGTGTCTGTTCGGACACACGCATCTACCGGTGGTTTTTCGACGGAGCCCTGAGATGTTCGACGGGTTCATGCCCGAAGGCCCGGACGACTCGGACCTGGATGTCACCAGCGGCATCAGCTACCTGGTGAACGTCGGGTCGGTAGGGCAGCCTCGGGACGGCGACGCGCGGGCGGCGTTCGGAATTTACGACTCCGCAGGCCCGTCCATGAAGCTGCGCCGCGTCCACTACCCCGTCGGCGACGCGCAGCGCCGTATTCTCAGCGCGGGACTACCCGCCAGCCTCGCCAACCGGCTCGCGATCGGGCGATGAACAATCCCTCATCCCTCATCCCTGGTCCCTGGTCCCTAATCCTCAATCCTCAATCCCTAATCCTCAATCCCCCATCAGTAGTCAGGTCTTCTTCCCGGCTCGTTCCTCGCGCCGTCGGAGTTCGGCGGCGAACGCGTCCTGGGCCGCCCGCGAGCCGAGGACCCAGCCGAGGACCACGCCGACGAGGAGCACCGCGGGGATGAAAATCAGGTGCGCCGACGTCATCTCGGATAAATTCATCGCGGCCCGCCCGCGGCCACTCGCCGGCTCACCTCGGCGAGATCCTGCTCGACACGGCCGATGCGCTGCCAGATCGACCACATGTAGCCGAACACGGCGACCCAGGCGACCGCGTACGCCCCGATCAGGAGCGGCGCGGCGGGTAACTGCTCCTGCGTCGGCAGGCTGTCGGCGGGCACGAACCCGTCGGGCGGCGCCGGCGGCTGCTCCCGCGCCGCGCCGACAATGACAAACACGCTGCACAGCAGCGCAGCCATCCCGAGCCATTTCTTTTTCCCTGTGTGCCGTTGCATGTTTGACATCTCAATCCTCTACAGACAAATACAGATCGTCGAGTTCGGCGCGCCGATGCTCGAGTTGAATCCGCGCGGCAAGCATCAGCGCGAACAGGCCGACGAAGGCCAGGGAACACAACAGGAACGGGCGCCCCATGGCGGGCTGCAACGACATGACGACGGTCGTCTTGGGATGGACCGTCCGCCACACGTTCACCGACCAGTACACGAACGGGACGTTGGCCATGCCGAACAGTGCGAGGACCGCGGACAATTTCTCAGAGCCCGCGCCGCCGTACTTCCGCAGCAGGAGGTAGGCCACGAAGATCAGCCACATGACGAGCGCCGAGGTCAGCCGGGCATCCCACTGCCACCACACGCCCCATGCCTTCCGTCCCCAGAGCGGCCCCGTAATGAGGCCAATCAGGCCGAAGAGCACCGTCAACTCCGCCGCCGCCACGGCCACGCGATCGGCGCTCTTTCGGCGGGCAAAAATAAAGATGGCGCTCGCGACGCCGCATATGCAAGCGGCGCCGAACATCACGATCCACGACGGCACGTGAAAGTAGAAAATCTTCTGCACGAGCCCCATCGTCGATTCGTAAGGCGCCCGGTGGATCGCCAGCGGCGCGTAGGCAAACATCGCGGCGACGATCACGAGCAGCGGAGTAAAGAGTTTTTTCACGATGCCTCATTAATTACTGCGCGTGGGGCCCCACCCCCACGCGCTTGCCCCTCGACGCCTCGAAGACTCGCCGCTCGCGGCGGCCGCTGTGCCTGCGACCTGAACCTTGAGCCCTGAGTCCCTTTATTCACTCATCGCCGGCTCGAAGGTCCACAGCGCGAGCGTGATGAAAACGACGTCGAAAAACAGGAGCATCGACAGCCACATCCGCGCGACCGGCAGATCGGCGTCGGGCTGCAGCAGCGCGGCGGTGCCACGATCCCCGGCAATGAACATGGAAAATCCCTTGGAATTAGAGGATTTAGGCAAAAAATTGTCCATGTTGCAACAACCCAAACCGCCCAAAACCGTCTCCCAAGCGATCGATTTTGGCAAAGTACTTTTTGATGTCCTCAAAGCCAAACCTAGTCGCGACTACTTTCCGCCCTGTCAACAGATAGTCATCGAAGGCGATGATTTAGATTTAACCCAAATTCCCATGATTCGTCCCTATTCAGGGGATGCAGGTCAAATTATAACCTTGGGATTAGTCATTACCAAAGATTGTGAAACAGGCACGCCGAATGTTGGGGTTTATCGCCTGCAATTACAATCGAAAAATACCATGACCGTCCATTGGCTCTCGGTGCGGGGAGGAGCAAGACATTTACGCAAAGCCGCAGAAGCAGGAAAAAAATTAGAAATCGCGATCGCATTAGGAGTCGATCCGTTGATTATCATGGCGGCGGCCACTCCCATTCCTGTGGATCTGTCGGAATG
>JANNHC010000499.1:0-10887 GCA_031404215.1 Acidobacteriota bacterium | reverse complement strand
CAACGCGAGCCTCGTATATGGCTCTGGCAACAACGGGCGTCCGCAGTTCGCGACGCTCAGCCGAACGGGCAACTCGCGCACGCGCACGAACGATAACAAGTCCAGGTACGACGGATTGCAGATGAAGGTGGATCGGCGATTCCGAAACGGCCTGCTCCTCACGAATTCCTATACGCTCAGCCGCAGCAAAGATCTCGCGAACGAGAACGGCGGCATCGGCACGCCGATTGACTTCGATCTGAGTTGGGCGCGATCCAACTACGATCGAACCCATAACTACGTGGTCAGCTCGATCTATGAGCTGCCGTGGGGCCCGGGCAAAAAGTGGATGCGAGACAGCCTGGCCGGCAAGATCATCGGCGGCTGGCAACTGAGCGGCATCTTCACCGCGCAGTCGGGTACGCCGACGACGATTGGCGGCAACGGCACGCTGCTCAACACACCAGGCAACAGCGCCTTCGCGAATTTGAATGGCGAGCAAACAATCCTGGGCGGACTCGGGCCTGGCCGGCTCTACTTCGACCCGATGGTGTACTCGCTGCCGGCGGCTGGCGTGCAGGGAAACTTGCAGCGCAACAACGGTCCGGAGGGTCCAGGATTCTGGAACGTGGACATGTCGCTCTTCAAGCGGTTCGGCATCGGCGCCGGGCGCTATGCCGAACTGCGTGTGGACGCCTACAACGCGACCAACTCCGTGCGGTGGGGGCAATCCCAGCACCGGCTATAGCACTGCGGCCGGCAACACGTTCGGCCAGATCACCGGCACGACCGGTGGGCAGCGGAGTGTCAGGTTTGGCGCCAGGGTCACGTTCTGATATGAGTCTCCAGTAACCAGTTTCCAGTTTCCAGTGGTGACCTGGGAACTGGGGATCTGGGAACTGCTTGGTGGCCACTGGCTACTGAATAGTCGTCCCGCCGCCACCCGGCGCCATCTGGGCTTCGGTGGGTGCGGCGCCCGTCGGATCAAAAAAAATCGCGCCCCCTCCGGACGAAGCGAAGGCGCGTAAGCCGCTCAGTCCGGCGGATACGGGCACGGCGGTGGAGTAATACGCGGTTTCAGAGACGACGCCGTTGCAGTCCAATGGGCCGGGAGACGAGACGGTCGCGGCGGACATCGTGATGGTATAGCCGCTCTTGACGGCCGGGTCGATTGAAAGATCCGGCGAAATGAACGCCGCGGTGCTGCCGGGGCACGGCGTCGCGAGCGTTGCCAGCAGCGGCGCGAACCCACCTTTGGCCGCCCCCGCGGCGTAGCTGTTTTCCGCGCTGTTGAGCGCCCGCATCGAACCGATGGCCGACGCCTCGTTGCCGGTCCGCCGCGCACGCAGCATGGCCGGCACGGCGATCGCGGCCAGGATGCCGATAATCGCGATCACGATCAGCAGCTCTGTCAGGGTGAACCCGGCGTGCCCCAAACTCGTGCGTTCGTTACAGTTCTGACAACGGCAAGACATAGTTTCCACTCTCGGCGCAAACTCGGTAAGTTCTGTAATTTCTGTTGTTTACACAGACCTTACGCCCCGGCTTCCCCCCAGCGTCCCCGCCTGACCGTGCAACCTTATGCCCAAACGGCGGCTGGCACTTTGGCGGAACGGAAAAGGTGCCGGCCATCTAAGATGAGATGAAGATGTGCCATCCGTTCGTAAGGGAAGACGCGTGCTGAGCACCGCGGCCATCATCCTCGCGATTGCGTCGCAACAGGCGCCGGCGCCTCCGTTGCCGGATCGCAGCGCTGTCCCGCAGTGCGCAGTGTCCGCGGATCCAGGCTACGGCTTCAGCGTCGCCGCGCCGGTACAGGTTGGCGGTGGCTCGATGTACGGTCCCGCCCGCGAGCGCCGGTACCTCGGCGCGCTGCGCGGCCCCGATGGACAGCCCGTGCAATACAAGCGGGCCGGTTCGATGGAGGGGCCGGACAAGACGACGATGCTCAACGCATACGAGGTGACCCACGCAGGACTCTCGAAGCCGGTGATGCTGTACCTCGACGAGTACCACTACACGGAACTGCGCGCGCCGCTCGGTTTCACCTGTGCCCAGCCGATCGGCCTCGACGCCCCGCCGCTCGATCCATTTCAAACGTCATCAGCGCTCATCGGCGTGGCGGTTGATCAGGGATCGACGCGGGACTTTCCGCCGATTCCCCTCGATCAGGATGGCGCGACGACGCACGGGGTGGTGTTCGATCAGTTCAGGATGATCGCGCGGACAGCGCGGGCGGCCGCCGCGGCCGGTACAAAGCTCGACGCCAGATCGGTACCGGCCGAAACCGCGAGGCCACGGACCGTGGTGCTCGCCTACCCGCTGTCGTGCGGAAACCAGACCGTGAGACCGGCCGCGATCGACATTCTCGCCGCGCAGGGGGCGGCCGTCCGGCGCGATGGCGAGTACGCCCGGGACGCCGAGATCGGCACACTGCTGCCAGGGGTGCAGGCGCCCGTCTCGAGCCTGGCCGCCACGTTCACGCTGTCAACGCTGCGCCCGACAGATACGATCCGCATCACGTACGCGGATGCGGCGTGCACGGGCGGGAGTCCCGAGGTGTCGCTGCCGGTGAAATACTCGGACCCGCGAACGATCGAGACTCCGATGCCGCCGTTGCCGGCCGGACTCGCCGCGAGCGACGCGCCGGTGCGCCTCCAGGCGCTCATCGATCTGGACGGAATGCTCCAGCGCCCGGCCTTCATCGGCGGTCCCGCGCACCTCGCGCCGGCTGCGGTGGAAGCCATTCGCCGATGGCGATCGGAACCCCCTCGGATCAACGGCGCACCGATACCGCGCGCGGTGATGGTCCAGGTGAGGTTCAAGCCGTGAGCGATTCTTTCCTGGTGGCGTGTCCGTATTGTGGAGAAGAGGTCGAGCTCTACCTCGAACCGGATGTCCGGGGTGAGCTGGTGCAGGACTGCGAGGTCTGCTGTCACCCCTGGCTCATTCGCGTGTTCGCGGAAGATGGCGAGCGGGACGTGCAGGTCACGCGGGCCGATGGATCGGAATAGGTGTTCAGTTTAGGGTTTCGGTTGTGAGTCGTCAGCAGGGCTGCTGGCGGCGAACGGCGGCGCGTATCGACACCACGACGGCGCCGTCGATAGTGTGCACCTGGAGTTGCTCGACGTAAGCGAGTGAGGCGGAGAGGCGGCGGGCTTCGAGCAGGGTGGAGAGGTCCACGTAGATTCGATCGTGCTCCACGCGGATTCCGGGCGGCAGGGCGTCGAGAAAACGAAGCACCGGACCGGCCAGCGACAGCAGGCCGCTCGTGTCCATGCGAAGGACGAGCACCGGCGAGCCTGGAAGCTCGGGCTGCCGCTCGATGGACAGCGAGACGTTGAACGCCGGAAAGAGCGGCGACGAACCAATTCGCACGCGGACGGCAAACCGGTCCCCGGCCTGTGGCCGGACGTGCAGCTCACGCACCGGCGCCGGTCGCGGCATCGCTTCGGAAACGAGCTCGTTCAGGAGGCGCTCGGACACCGGGAGGGTGACCGACACCTCGGCCCCGCGGAGATCCTCGAAGCCTGACGCCAACTGCCGGAGAAAGAGCCTCTCAAACCGCTCGTCCACAAGGACCTTTCAGGCATACCTCCGGCACGAGGGTCAGGGCAATTGACTCGCCGCGAACTTAGACCGCGGGTCCGACCGAGGTCCGCCGGCAGTCTTCGCACCGGAAGTACAGGATCGGAAACGATTCCGACCGGCCGAAGATCCGGGCGTTCGGGCTGCCGCACTTCGGGCAAACCTCGCGCTGCGGCGCCGGAACCTTGGGAGTGCTGGTGCGCTTCGGGCGCCGCTCTGCTTGGATGGAAGGTTGCTGCATGGATGTATTGCCCATCATATTCAATTTAACGGTTCGTGCGCGGGCATTCTGCAGACTTTTGTTGCTCCAGCGGAAGAGCCGGCAAACCCGGCCGTTTCGCCCAAACATGCACGGTTGGGAACCACAGACCCCGCATAAGCTAAGACGTCCCGTGACAGGCTAGGGGTTCCGTCGGGAACGGAGCGCGGGATAAAAGGTCGGTGTTCGCCGTTGGTCGGCACGCTCTGGTCCATCATCGCGCTCATCGCGAGGTGGCGCTGGCGCTGATTCTCGTAAACCGCTGAAGGACTTGGGTCAGGGCCTTCAGAAAGTGGACGCCGCGGGCACTGGCGTGACGACCAGGTGCTCGATGAAAAACTCCATCATCCTGTCGGGGTTGATGCCGCTGTGCCCGCGATCCGGCCCGACCTGGAGCTCGAAGCTCTTGCCGGCCTGCTGGAGGGCACTGATGAGCTGCATCATGTTCGAGGGATGGACGTTGTTGTCCGCGGTCCCGTAATACAGCATCAACCGGCCCTTCAGGTTCTTCGCGTACGTCATGGCGCTCCCCGCCTCGTAACCGGCCTTGTTCTCGTCAGGAAGCCACATATACCGCTCGGTGTAGACGGTGTCGTAGTGATACCAGGCCGTCACCGGCGAGGATGCGGAAGCGGCCGCGAACACGTCCGGATGCCGCAGAAGCGACATCACGGCCGCGTAGCCCCCGTACGACGTGCCGTGTATCCCGACGCGCGACTTGTCGAAGTACGGGCGGCCCCACAGCGACTTGACACCCTCGGCCATGTCGTCCATTTCGACCTGCCCCAGCTTCAGGTAGATGTCGTCGAGCATCCGTTTACCCTGGCCGGGCGCCGCTCTCGAGTCGAGGTTGACCACCAGGAACCCGTACTCCGTCATGGTGCTCGGGGTGATAAACGTCTCGCGCGCGGTATTGCTCGCCGACGCGGGCCCCCCATACACGCTGACGAGCGCGGGGTATTTGCGCGACGGATCGAAGGTCGAGGGAAACTGGATCGTCCCACGAAGCGTCGTCTTGCCGTCAGCGGCTTTGTACGTGAACATCTCCGCTTTCCTGAGCCCCAGCTCGGTGAACTTCGTGAGGTCGCTCCGGAACAGCTCGGCGATCACGGCGCCGGTCGAGGCGTCAACCAGGCGCGTCGCCGGCGGCGTGTCGTGCGTTTGATAGACGTCCACAAAATACTTGCTGTCGGGTGAGAGTCCGCAGCTGGTCCCGGCCGCGATTGCCCCGCCGGCGCCGCGCCCTCCCCCGCCGGGCATGCATCCGCCGACGGTGTGATTGAAGGCCTTGTCCGTGAGCCTTCGGTCTCCCTTGCCGTCGAGGCCCACCCGGTGAAGCTGCAGCTTCAAGTGGTTGTCCCCGTCCCGCGCCGTATAGAACACCGCGCCCGCGGCTTCATCGATCTTGAGGACGCTGCCGACCTCGAACGTCTGGCTCGTCGTCAGCGGCGCGATGAGTTTCCCGCTGAGATTGTACAGATACAGATTCGTCCAGCCGTTCCGAAAGGATTCCCAGACGAAACGTTTGCCGTCCTTCAGAAAGTGTATCGACGGGTTGTTCTCGAGCCAGCCCGTCGGCCACTCCTCGCGCAGGATCACGCGCGCCGCGCCGGTGGATGGATTCGCAGCGGCGAACTCGAGGATGTTCTGCCGGCGGTTCGTGCGGTTGAACAACAGCTCGGTGCCATCGGGCGACCACGCGACGCGGTACACGTAATGCCCCACAACGGTGTTGTCGAACGGCCGTCCGTCGCGCACATCGATCCTCGTCGTCGTTCGCGTCGCGACGTCGTACACGAAGAGATCGACGACCGGATTGGGCGCGCCGGCTTTCGGATACGCCTCGGAGTCAACGGCACTCTGCAGCTTCGTCTGATCCAGCTGCAGAAAATAATCGGGGACTTTCTGTTCGTCGAATCGGTAGTACGCGACCTTCTTGCTGTCGGGGGACCACCACATGGCGGTGGTCTGCGACAGCTCCTCGCCATAGACCCAGCTGGCCGTGCCGTACTTGATCCGCGCTTTCTCGCTGCCGTCCGTGGTGATCGCGACCTCGTTCGCGCCGGACATGTCGCTCAGCCAGAGGTTGCGATCGCGGTAGAACGCCTTCAGCGCGCGATCGGGCGATTCGCTCGAATCGACCTGCCGACCTCGCGCCGGTCCACCGCCGCGCCCGCCCCGGCCGGACGGCGCCTGGTCGCCGGCCACGCCGATGTCGGTCGCCGACCTCGCCGCCACGTCGTAGCGGTACCGTTTGCCATCGCGCGCGTATTCGAACGTCTGGGGACTCGTCCACGTGACGCTGAGCGCCCCCGATTTGACGGCCGTCGGAATCTCCCGCGCGATCTTCTCGTACCTGGCGTATCCCGGCATCGCCTTGAGCCGGTCCTGCGCACCGAGCGGGATGTGCAGAAGCGCAACGCCTGCCGTGACGGTGACACAGGCGCGCGCGAGAATCCCGGAACTAAACTGCTTCACTGCTCCACTCCTTGACGCACAGGCGATTTGCGGCGGAATGTCCGGACACAGGCGAACTGGATCGCGCGGATTTATTGTAACCGACGGGTCACCGGCGACGCGCTGGCAACGGGCCCGGGACGAACGCGACAAAGAGCGATGCGACAAACTTTAGTACACTCTGGCGCGGAGGACGAGTGAAGACGCCGTCGCCGGTGCTGCAACACGTGCACCGCAACGCCCAGCTGCAGGCGGCCGGCATCGTACTTGTGGGGCAGGGACTGCAGCGCCCTCGCACGTGTAGGGCGGGGCCTTGAGACCCCGCCAGGAGAATCCCGTATGACAATTCGCGTGGTGTCCAACGCCGCGGTGATCCTTTCAATCGCCGTTGGCCTTTACGGTTCCGGAATCGGCGCGCAGCAGCCTGCGGGTCCGGCTCCCGTCGCCAGGGCTCCTGCCGGCGAGGCGGCGCTCGTCGCGAAGGCCCGCGGCATCCACGATCGCGTGATCGCGCTCGACACGCACGACGATATCAACCCCGCCAACTTCACGCAGTTCTCGCGCAACTACACGACCGATCTTGGCAACCAGGTCAACCTGCCCAAGATGCGCCAGGGTGGCCTCGACGCTTCGTTCTTCATCGTCTACGTCGGACAGTCGTCGCCGCCGGCGGTACCTGATGCATTCGAAGCGGCGGGCTACCAGCGCGCCTACGATCAGGCGATCGAGAAGTTCGAGGCCATTCACCGGCTGACGAAAGTCCTGGCGCCCGATCAGATCGAGCTCGCCCTGACGGCCGCCGACGTGCGTCGCATCAACGCGAAGGGAAAGAAGGTGGCGCTGGTGGGAGTCGAAAATGGATACCCCCTCGGTGATGAAACCACCGCCGTCCGCCGCGTCCAGGAGTTCTACGACCGAGGCGCCCGGTACATGTCGCTCGCGCACAACGGCCACAGCCAGCTCTCGGACTCGAACACGGGGGAACGCGACGGATGGAAGTGGAACGGCCTCTCGCCGCTCGGCAAGCAAGTGATCGAGGAGATGAACAGGGTCGGGATCATGGTGGACGTGTCGCATCCGTCGAAGGAATCGATGATGCAGGCGGTCGTCATGTCGAAGGCGCCGATCATCGCGTCGCACTCGGCCGCGCGTGCGCTGTGCAATCACAGCCGCAACATGGACGACGAGCAGCTGCTCGCGCTCAAGAACAACGGCGGCGTGATCCAGGTCGTCGCCTTCGCGAGCTACGTCAAGGACGCCACGACACCCGAGCGGACGGCCGCGCAGGACGCGCTACGCAAGGAATTCGGCTTGCCAGAGGGAACAGCGCTTGGCGGACGGGGTGGACGGGCGGGCGGGCGCGGACAGGGTGCGGGAGCCGGGGCGGCAGGCGCCGCCGGCCAGCGTGGCGGGCGCGGCGGACAGAATCCGTTGGCGCAGCTGAGCGAGGAGAAGCGCGCCGACCTGCAGCGCCGCCTGGCGGAAATCGATCAGAAATACCCGGCGCCCGCGCGCGCGACGGTGAAGGACTTCGTCGATCACATCGACTACGTTGTGAAGAAGATCGGTCTCGATCACGTGGGCATTTCATCAGACTTCGACGGCGGCGGCGGAATTGACGGCTGGGACGGAGCCGATCAAACGTTCAACGTCACACTCGAGCTCGTGCGTCGCGGTTACACCGAAGCGCAGATCGCGAAAATCTGGAGCGGCAATCTCCTGCGCGTGATGGACGAAGTCCAGCGGGTGGCGAAGCGACTGCAGCGACCGGCGACTTCCAGCGAGCCGGACAATCACACCGAGCGGGACTGACACGGCGAAGGAGGGCCCTTCGTGAACAGAGGCGAAACATCCTGTGCAGGAGACGCCAGTGGATGCCAAGACTGTAAACGGCCTGAGGCGCGCCGGATCCGCTCCGCTGGTGATCGGCGTCGCAGGGGGCTCCGGCTCAGGAAAAACGACCGTCGTTCGGCGGATCATCGAGAGCATCGGCGGCGACGAGGTCACCGTCCTCGAGCATGACCGCTACTACCGGGACCGCAACGATCTGCGAATGGAGGAACGAGCCGCGCTCAACTACGATCATCCGGACTCGCTCGAAACGGATCTCCTCGTGCGCCATCTGCGCGACCTTCGCGAGGGACGCGCGGTCGAGATGCCGGCGTACGACTTCGCCCGCTTCGCGCGTGAGGCGGTCACCGTCCCCGCGCTACCGCGCAAGACCATCATCGTCGAAGGCATTCTCATCTTCGCGGATGCGCCGCTTCGCGCGCTGATGGACGTCAAGGTGTTCGTGGATGCGGACGACGACACGCGTTTCATCCGGCGGCTGCAGCGGGATCTTGCGGAACGTGGACGGACGGTGCCGAGGGTCATCGAGCAGTATCTCGGCACCGTGAAGCCGATGCATCTCGAGTTCGTCGAGCCGAGCAAACGGTACGCGGACATCATCATCCCGCTTGGCGGCCACAACACCGTCGCGATTGACATGCTGTTGACGCTCATCCGCAGCCTGGCGAACCGGTGATGCCGCGGTTCCGGCGGACGTGGACCGGGCCGGCCGTGGTGTGCCTGCTGCTGGCCGTCGCCCACACCTGGCCTCTGGCGACAGCTCCGGCCACGTGGTCCAGCAACGACAACGCCGATGCGCAGCTGAATGAATGGATTCTCGCGTGGGTCGCGCATACGCTTCCACGCGCCCCGTTCGATCTGTTCCAGGGGAATATTTTCTATCCCGCAACAGGCGCGCTCGCGTTTTCAGAACCCTTGCTCGTGCCCGCGCTCCTCGGCGCACCCGTCGCATGGCTCGGAGGGTCGCCGGTGCTCGTCTACAACCTGCTGGTCCTGGCGGGCTTTGCGCTGACGGCGTTCGCCGGGTACGTGGTGATGTTCGCGTGGACGGGCGATCGGGCAGCGGGGCTGCTGACAGGCGCCACGTTCGCGTTCAACACCCACACGCTCACCAGGCTCGCCCACGTCCAGGGACTGCACCTGTACGCGTTGCCCCTGGCGCTTCTCGCCGTCGATCGCCTGATTACGACGGGGAGGACCCGCGACGCCTTGTGGCTGGCCGCGTGGATGGCGGTCATGGCGTACACCTCCGGGTACCTCGTTGTATTCGGATCCGTGATGATCGCCGTCGTGATGATCGTGCGAGCGGGTGAATGGATTCCGCAGGCACGAACGGTGGCAATTCGGCTCGCGCTGTCAGCCATCGTGGCGATCGTCGCGGCGGCGCCGCTCGCGGTCGCGTACCGGCGGGCCGCGATCGAGCAGGGCATGGTGCGATCGCTGGCGTCGGTGAGCGAGTTCTCGGCGACGCCGGCGGGCTACCTCGCCGCCTCCGGCACGATGCACCACGCGACCTGGAGCGCGCGGTTTTACAAGGATCCGGTGAATAGTTTTTTCCCTGGGTTCATCGTGATCGGCTTCGCGGCGCTGGCCTTGGCACATGCGGCGCGCCGCGGCACGCGCACCGAAACGCTGACGCGCCGGCGCATCGGCATGCTCGTGGCCGTCGCCGCGACGGGGTGTGTGCTCTCGCTCGGCACCAACACGCCGGTGTACGGCTGGCTGTACGGGGTGTTCCCGCCGATGCAGGGGTTGCGAGCGGCCGCGCGGTTCGGCAACCTGTTTCTGCTCGGGATGTCGGCGCTGGCAGGATTCGGCCTCGCGGAGGTCCGCGCGAAGGCTGGCCAGGGAACGGGCGTTCCGAACTCCGGGAGGTTCCGGCCGCGTTCGGCCATGGCGCTCGCCGCCGTGATCATCGCCGCCGCGAATATCGAGGCGCTGCGGGCGCCGTTCGACTATCGGCGCTTTACCGGCATTCCGAACGTGTACACGTTGCTCGTGGACGAGCCGCGCGTCGTGCTTGCCGAGGTGCCCTTCTATCCGCGGCAGGCTGCTTTCGAGAACGGGGAGTACGTGCTGAATTCGACGGCGCACTGGCGACCCCTGATGAACGGCTACAGCGGGCACACTCCGGCGTCATATGCCGCTTATGCGGACGTGTTCTGGTATTTTCCGCGCGAGCACGCCATCGAAGGGATGCGTCGGGCCGGCGTCACGCATGTGATGGTGCACCCGGACCGCTTCGGACACGAAGGCGACGACGTCATCCGTCAGCTGGACGGGCGGCGGGATTTCGAACTGATGGGCGCGGGCGCCCACGGCCTTCGGCTCTATCGCTTGCACTGACGGATCAGATCACATGACTATCCATGAACTGCGATCGGACGACGACATCAACGCGGCGTTCCCGCTCATGCGCATGCTGCGCGATCGGATCGAGGCGGGGACGTTCCTCAGCGAGGTCCGGCGCGAGCAGGCGCAGGGGTACGAACTGATAGGCGCGTTCGACGACGACCGCCTGGTCGCCCTGGCCGGAGTTCGCCGGACGCACTCGCTCGCGCGCGGCGAGCACCTGTTCGTGGACGACCTCGTCACGGACACGGCGTTGCACGGGCGCGGATATGGCTCGGCGCTCCTCCGATGGCTCGCCGTCCGCGCGGCGGCCGAAGGGATTCCCAGCCTCCACCTCGACAGCCGGAACACGGCCCGGGGATTCTACGAGCGAATGGGGTTCACCTTCCACACCTCCATCC
>JANNHC010000498.1:0-7455 GCA_031404215.1 Acidobacteriota bacterium | reverse complement strand
GTGCTGTGCACGCTTGCGCTGGGGTTGTTCATCTCCACCATCTCCGACACCCAGCAGCAGGCGATGATGACGGCCACGTTCTTCTTCCTGACGCCGATGATCTACTTGTCAGGATTCATCTTTCCGATCGAGAACATGCCGCCGCTGATCCAGGCTTTTACCTATCTGATCCCGCTGCGCTATTTCCTGGTGATCGTGCGGGGGATTTTTCTGAAAGGGATCGGGCTCGAGCTGCTGTGGCCCCAGGCGGCGGCGCTCGCCGCCTGGGGCTCGATCGTGCTGTTGCTTGCCGTGTCGCGCAGCCGCAAGCGTGCTGGGTAGAAAACCCGAGTGCTACATCTTCGGGCCGATGGTCAGCGTGTTGATCACGCTGCGCACACCCTTGGTCGTCTTCGCGATCTCCGCCGCACGGGCTTTGCCGGCCGCGGAAGTGACCGTGCCCTTCAACGTAACTACGTGGTTGTTCGTGTCCACGTTGATGTCGCTGCCCTTGAGCGTGTCTTCGTTCACGAAGTCAGCGCTGAGCTTGGTGGTAATCCACGCGTCGGTGATCGCTTCACCGGTCGTGCCCGCCACGTCCTTGGTCTTCTCGCCCACCTTGACGGCCGCGTCCTTCGTCTTTTCTGCGGCCTTGACGGTGGCGTCCTTGGTCTTCTCGGCGGCGTTCCTCGATTTCTCGCCCGCCTTGTCCATGGTCTTGTCGGCCTTCGTGGCCGCCTTGTCCATGGTCCGCTCGGTCTTGCTGTCCACGTCCAGCTTGTTCTCGACGCGCGTTACGCCAGCGACGTTCGCCAACTGGCGAGCACGCAGACTCTGGGCCTCCGAATGCACGGTGCCGGTCAGCGTCACGACGCCGTTGTCCACGGATACGACGATGGTGTCGTTCTTGAGCGAATCGGCGCCCTTCAAACGCGTTTCGATCCGCGTCTTAATCGTGCCGTCGTCCACCTTCGTCGCCGTGCTCGATTGAGCCCATCCGGCCGACGGAGCCATCACCACGGCGCCAAGCGCCAAGGCGGCCACGAGTTTTCGAAGTGTCATTCGTCTATCCCTCCCTGAAAAACCATTCCAACGTATCAGAGAGACATAGCAATTCATGCACCACGCGGGGATAGTTGGTTTCAGCCGACTTTCAGCGGGTTGGCACCTCAGCTGTTGATGGTGTGTCGCGTTACACGTCGCACCTTGCTACATAGCTCGGCACGTGGCTTCTTCGATACACTCCGGCCACCTCGTCCTTATTTTACAATGACGAACGGCAGGCCGAGCTTTGCCGCGGCGTCATTGAGCGTACCGATTTCCTCTTCGATGAAATTGCGCGTGGCACGCTCGAGGTCGGCCAGCTCCTTTTCCTGCGCGTCGAGCACCTGGGTCAGCCCGGCGGTCGGCGGTCCGTCGGCCTCGATGGCCCACATCTGCAGCGGTGCCAGCCGCGAGTACAACCGCGTGCCGCCGCGCATCGCGAGGATGTCGTACACGACTTCCGCGCTGGGATTGTGGAGCTTGTCCTCGAGCGTGTCCGCCTTCTTCATGGTCTCCTCCGCGGCCTTCAGCAAGTCGGACACCCCGGGCTCCGACTTCCGCGCGTCCAGGGCCTTGGCCCGCGCGCGTAGCTGGTCCTTCACCGACCGCAGATCGTTGACGAGCCCCGTCAGCTTCGAGACGCCGTCGCGCACGCGGAGCGCGTGGACGAGCTGGGCTTCGAGCTCCGCCTGTGAAGCTCCGCCACGCGGATCGGCGGTCACGCGCAGGGGAGACGTGAGGGTCTTTCCGTCGACGGTGAGGCGGACCGTGTAGGGCCCCGGAACAGCACGCGGTCCCTCAGTCGGATCGCCCGTGTCGATCTTGCCTCCCTTGATCTTCGCGGCGCCTGTCCATTCGAGATCCCAGACCGCGCGCTGCACGCCCGGATCGACAGGCAGTGCTTCTTTCTTGAGATCCTCGGGATCCTCGTTGTCGTCGCTGCCGTCCGGTTCGCGCGGAACGCTGCTCAGCGCCCGCACCGTGGTCCCCCGCGCATCGAGAATCTCGATCTTCAGTTCGCCCTTCGGCTTCTCTGTCAGGAAGTAATAAATAGAGGCGCCACGGGGAGGGTTCGAAAAACTGTTGACGCGGGTGCCGTACGCGGCGCCGCCCAGGCGCCACCGGATCGCATCGGCGACGGGAAGGAGGTGGACCCCGCCGGCCGCAAGCGCCACGTCCAGCGCGCGCACGGGCTGCAGATCATCGAGGATCCAGATCGATCGTCCATGGGTGCCAACCACGAGGTCGTCGCCTTTGACCACGAGATCGTGGACGGCGACGGTGGGCAGATTCAGCCTGAGATCCCGCCAGGTGGCGCCGTCGTCTGTCGAGAACATCACGCCGCGCTCGGTGCCGAGGTAGAGCTGGCCCTTCTTTGCCGGATCCTCGCGCACGGCGTGGAGGTACACGTCCTGGGGCAGCTTCGCATCAAGTCTTGTCCAGCTGCGCCCGAAGTCGGACGTCTTGAACAAGTACGGCCGCATGTCATCGAGCCGATGGGCATCGACGACGACGTAGGCGGCGCCTGCGTCGAATGAGGACGGTTCGATCAGGCTGACGGTGCCCCACTCCGGCAGGCCCGGCATGCCGCTCGTGACATTCGTCCAGTTCTGGCCGCCGTCGCGCGTGATGTGCACCAGCCCGTCGTCTGAGCCGGCCCAGATCACCCCCTTCTGCTTCGGCGACTCCGCGATCGCAAACACCGTGTCGTACGTTTCCACGCCCGTGTTGTCCCCGGTGATGGGGCCGCCTGACCATTTCTGCTTCGACTTGTCGTTCCGAGTCAGGTCGGGACTGATGACCTCCCAGCTCTGCCCGCCATTGGTCGTGCGGAAGATCACCTGGGCGCCGTGATAGACGACATTCGGATCATGCGGCGACGGCGCGATGGGCGCCGTCCACTGGAACCGGTATTTCATGTCTTCGCCGCCGTGGCCGGACGGGTTCTCCGGCCATGCGCTGACGTTGCGGGATTCGCCGGTGCGATGGTCGTACCGCGTGATGATGCCGAGGTATTCACCGGCGTAGACGATGTTGGGATCCGCCGAATTCGAGACGACGTGGCCGGCTTCGCCGCCGCCGACATCGTGCCAGTCCGACAGCGCGATGCTGCCGCGCAGGCTCTCGCTCGGCGCCTGCGCGGTGCCGAGATCCTGCATGGCGCCCGCCACGTGGTACGGAGTCCGCGTATCGGCGGACACATGGTAGAACTGGCTGATCGGGAGCGCCGGCGCGAACCATGTCTCGCCGCCGTTATTCGAGATATCGACCCCGCCGTCGTTGGCCGTGATCATCCGTTTCGGGTTCCGGGGGTCGATCCACACATCATGATGGTCGCCGTGGTGGATCCCCTTCATGTACTGCAGCGTCTTGCCGCCGTCCACGGTCCGCAGCATGGGCACCTGCGGCAGCCACACATCGTCCGGGTTCGCGGGATTGACGGTGAGCGTCGTGTAATACCAGGCGCGCTGCCGCAATGCGCGCGACGGGTTGATGAGTTCCCAGCTCGACCCGCCGTCGTCTGATCGGAAGAGGCCGCCTTTTTCCGCTTCGATGAGGGCGTACACGCGCCGGCCGTCGGATGGCGCGACCGCGATCCCGACTTTTCCCCAGATGCCGGCAGGCAAGCCGCTTTCCGTCAATTGTTTCCATGTGTCGCCGCCGTCGCGTGACACGTACAGTCCGCTTCCCGATCCGCCGCTGACCAGATCCCACGGCAGCCGTCGTGCCTCCCAGAATCCCGCGAACACGATGGACGGGTTCGATGGATCCATCTCGACATCCGAGGCTCCGGTCTTGTCATCCTTCTTCAGCACCTGCTGCCACGTCTTCCCGCCATCGATGGTCCGGTAGACACCCCGTTCAGAATTCGGTCCGAAGGCGTGGCCGAGAACGGCCGCGAAGGCGATGTCCGGGTTCGAAGGGTGGACGACCATCTTGCCGATCTGTCCTTCCTGCTTCCAGGCATGCGTCCAGGTCTTGCCCGCGTCCACGGACTTGTAGATGCCGTTGCCGGCGGCGACGTTGCCGCGAATGTTCGCTTCGCCGGACCCGACGTAGACAACGTTGGGATTCGACGGCGCAATCGCGATGGAGCCGATCGACGAGATCGGCTGATCGTCGAAGATCGACTTCCACGTGGCGCCTCCGTCGGTGGATTTCCATACGCCGCCCGAAGCGGTGGCCGCGTAATACGTCGTCGGGTCTCCAGGCACTCCGGCGGCCCGGCTGACCCGGCCTCCGGCCGCGGGCCCGATCGCCCGGTACTTGAGGGCCTTGAACTCCTTTGGCGTGCTGCCGGCATGCTTGTCTGACGCGTCAGGGGAGGATGGCGCGCGGCCGGTCGTGTCCTGAGCGGTTACGCCAGCGCCGAGCGCCGCCGTCAAGGCGAGCGCGAGCCAGGTTCTTCGAAGGTCCAGCATGGGCCGACTACCTCAGTGAATGGTCTTGAAGAATTGGGGAAAGGCGGTGAACAGTATATCGTGTGACGTCATGCGGCCGGTGAGCGGGTTGGAACGTGCGTCCGTCCAGTGGGTGTTTGTCGCCCTCGGTGTCGTGCTGGTTGTCGTGGCGGTGGCCGAAGCGGTGGGGTTGCGCCGCCTGCGAAGCGAGATCGAGATCTTGCGCGCGTCGGATTTGAACGGGCGCGTCGAGCGCGAGCAGATGCAGGCGCGCGTGGCACGAGTGCAATCGGCGCGGGAGGCGCTGTCGCTGGAAGTCGGGCGGCTGCGCGGCGGCACCCAGCCGGCCGCGAGCCAGCCGACGCTGACGCTGTCCCCGCTGACGAGACGCGGGCCGAAGCCCCCCGATCCAACCGTCGAGAGGCCGTCCGACAATCAGTCCATCCAGTTGCGGCTGCTGCTTCCACCAGGGCGCGCGGCGGGTGCGACCAGGTATCTTGTGGTCGTCCGCACGTGGTCCGGTGGAGAGACGATCTGGTCGCGAGGTGGACTGCTGCCGTCGAAGAGCGACGGGCAATCCATGGTGACCGCGTTCATCACGGGCGATGTCTTCGCGCTCGGGGCGTACGAGATATCGCTCGCTGAAATGAGCCCCGACAACAAGCCGGTGGAGGTGGCGGCCTACGAGGTCGCCGTGCGCCCGCCGGTTCAGTAACGGGTGGTGCCCACGAAATGTACGGCAGTCCTTCAGGGCTGCCTGAGGAACGAGCGTGCGCGCCAGGTCCCATGCCGCCCGCGTGCAGCTCGTCCCTCCATTGCTGCATCTCGTCCCAGTTGAACCCACGCGTCCGCGCCACCTGAAAGACGACAATCCCGTCACCCCGCGTCTCACTCTGGCACACTCCCTGAAAAGTTCCCTCTCGGCAAAACAAAAATCCGCCCCCACTGTAGCGGCAAAACATAGACGATGAAGGATTTGCACGGTGGCATGTCACGTGCTCACTGGCGTGTCGTCAACGTTTCGCCGTTCGTCCCTAATCCGGTTTTTCGAGGAGTTCGCAAGTCATGAGGCGTACCACGTCATCCATAGCCGCGGCGGTCATCTGTCTTGGAGCCGCGTCAGCGTTTGCCCAGGGGCAGCAGTACGGCTCCGTCGGTGGCCGCGTGTCGTCGGCCGATGGCCTGTCGCTGCCGGGCGTCGCGGTCACCGTGTCGTCGGATGCACTGCAAGGCACGCGGGCAGCCGTCACCGACGTCAACGGCATCTATTCACTGCCGGGACTCGCGCCGGGGCACTACGTCGTCAGGTTCGAGCTCGGTGGCATGACCACGATCGAACGGCGCGCAGCCGTGTCGCTCGGGGCGCTTGCGGTCGTGGACCAGCAGCTCGCGCTTGCCCCGGTGAACGAGTCGGTGGACGTGCGGGGCACGACGCCCTCGACGGTCACGTCGCACGGCGCTGCCAACTTGCAGCTTTCAGAGATCGTCCGGCTGCCCGTGGGACGCACGCCGTTTCTGATGGCGGAACTGACGCCCGGGCTCACGGATAACACGCCGAGCGCCTCGCAGATCACGATGTCCGGTTCGTTTGCCTACGACAACCTGTTCCTGATGAACGGCGTGGACATCAACGACAACGTGCTGGGCACACCGAACAACCTGTTCATCGAGGATGCGATCCAGGAAGTCCAGGTGCTGACGTCCGGCATCTCCCCCGAATACGGCCGCTTCAGCGGTGGCATCGTGAACGTGATTACCCGGAGCGGCGGCAACGTGATGTCTGGCGCATTCCGCACCAATATCAGCAACCCGGCGTGGAGCGTCGAGTCGCCGTTCGAAAAATCGGCCGGCTCGTCGAGAGCGAGCAAGTATTCCCCGACGTTCGAGGCGACTGCCGGCGGCCCCGTGCGGCGCGATCGCGTGTGGTTCTTCGGCGGCGCGCGCGTCGAGCGCACGACCACCCAGAGCGCGTTTGCGCAGACGCGCATTCCCTTCACGAGCACGAACGAGAACACCCGCTACGAGGCCAAGCTGACGGGGGCCGTCGCCACAGGACACACGCTGCAGGGTACGATGATCGACAACCGCACCAACCTGCGGCAGCCGTCGCTTGGCGCCAGTATCGACCCGGCCACATTCACCACGCCGTCCACGCCGAACCGGATTTTCGCGGCGAGCTGGCGCGGTGTGCTCGGCCCGAAGACCTTCGCAGAAGCGCAGTTTTCGCGGAAGAGCTGGCAGCTGAAGAATGCCGGCGGCACGAGCGCGGCGATGGTTGACTCACCCTTCCTCACGCGCGGCGTCTCGGGGATTCCGGCGAGCCTGCAGTACAACGGCCCCTACTTCGATTCGACTGATCCGGAATCGCGGGACAACCGCCAGCTGACCGCGAGCGTGTCGCATTTGCTGTCGTCGCGCGGCGCCGGCACCCACGAAATCAAGGGGGGCTTCGAGTACTTCACGTCCACCCGAGTCGGCGGCAACTCGCAGAGCCTGAGCGGATACGTGTTCCAGTCCGACTACAAGCTGGGCGCGGACGGCCGGCCCCAACTCGACGCGACTGGCCGATTGGTTCCCCGCTTCGTGCCCGGGACGTCGCGGCTGCAAACCTGGACGCCGCTGCGTGGGTCTTCTATCGATGTGAATACCTCGTCGGCCTATGTGACCGATCACTGGACGGCAGGCGCGCGATTCACGTTCGACCTCGGCGCGCGCGCTACGAGCGCGTCCGCAGCAACGCCACGGGCGACATCACGGGCGCCGACGGCCAGACGATCGTGCCGAGGCTGGCGGCTGCCTACGACGTGACCGCCGACGGCCGCACGGTCGCGCAGGCGACCTACGGCCACTACGCGGGCCGATACAACGACGTGCAGTTCTCGCGCAACTCGAACGTCGGCAATGCCGACCGGATCACGGGCACCTACATCGGTCCGGCGGGTGAGGGACGCGACTTCGCCGCGGGCTTCGACCCCGCGAATTACCAGACATTCACCGGGACGTTCCCGACGGCCAACGTGTTTTTCGCCGA
>JANNHC010000497.1:0-5359 GCA_031404215.1 Acidobacteriota bacterium | reverse complement strand
GCTCGTGCATCCCGTCGCCCGCGTTGATGATGGCCGACCGGCACGTGCGCGCAAGCAGGTGCGGCGCGCCGGACGAAGCGTGCCGCATCACGATCATGTCGGGGGACATGGCCTCGAGATTGCGGACGGTGTCGAGGAGCGACTCCCCCTTGGTCACGCTCGACGTGGCGGTGGCAATGCTGAGCGTATCGGCGCTCAGCCGCTTTTCCGCGATCTCGAACGACGTCCGGGTCCGCGTGCTCGGCTCGAAAAACAGGTTCACCACCGTTCGCCCGCGGAGCGTCGGCACTTTCTTGATTGCGCGGGCGCCGATCTCCTTCATGGCCTCGGTGGTGTCGAGGATAAGCGTGATTTCATCCGCATCGAGACCCGCGATCCCGAGCAGGTGGCGGGATTTCAACGCGCTGGCAGCCGGTGGAATGCCTGCGCTCGTCGTCATGCTTCCCCCTCGATGACGACTTCGTCGCTGCCGTCAATCTCCTGGAGCCGGACCTGGACGCTCTGCTTCGACGACGTGGGGAGGTTCTTGCCCACGTAGTCCGCCTTGATGGGCAGCTCCCGATGGCCGCGGTCAACAAGGACGATGAGCTGGATCGCGCGCGGGCGGCCGAAGTCGATCAACGCGTCGAGCGCGGCCCGAATCGTGCGTCCCGTGTACAGCACGTCGTCCACCAGCAGGATCTTGCGGTCGTCGATCGAGAACGGGATCTCCGTTCGCCGGACGACCGGCTGCGGACCGACCGGATGGCGCATGAGGTCGTCCCGGTACAGGGTGATGTCGAGCGCCCCCGTCGGCACGTCGTCGCCGTTGATCTCGCGGAGCGCGCGCGCGATGCGCCGCGCGAGCGGCACGCCACGGGTGCGGATGCCGACGAGCGCGATCTCGTCGAGGCCGCGATTGCGTTCGAGGATTTCGTGCGACATGCGCGTCAGCGCGCGCGACATGCGGTCGGCGTCCATTACGAGAGGCATGAACGCCTCTGGCGCAGGCGCGACAAATGGGCAGGAAAAGTGCGACGCGGCGGACGCCGCAGCAGAGCGCGGATGAGACTCGTCAATTCACCACCTCTTGGCGGCCTCGCCGGGCCGCCGTTAAAGAGTTCGGACGATAGTAACACGATCCCAATTGCCGGTTGCCAGTGAATGCAGGATGACCGAACACTGGAAACTGAAAACCGGAAGCTACCGGCTATAGCTCGGAATGAAGACGATGGGGCGTTCGTCGGTGAAGGCGCGGGTGAAGAGATCGGCGCGGGCGAAGCCGTCCATGTCGCGCGCGACGGGCAGCCCGAGAAAGTACAGCACCGTTGGCGTCACATCGACGATCGATCCGCGCTGGCGGCGGCCGCGCTCGACGGCACTGCCGTACGCGATCAGGAACCCGTCGGGCGCGCGTTCGTGTGTGCCGCTGAAATCCGGATCGCCGAGCAGCCGCCCGAGGGCCTGTTTGACCGGGCCCAGCGGCTGCATGCCGAAACCGGAGACGATCATCAGGAGGTCGCCCGGTGCAAGGGCATCGAGCGCGGCACCGACTTCGCTGTCGATGAAAGCGTAATAGCGGTCGATGACCTGCGCGAAGCGCCGGCGCTCCTCTTCGGGCACGTCACGGAACGTCCGTGGCCGGGTGTACCGCAGATAGTAATGGCCGACGGTGTCGAGACCGTCGTAACGGAGCGCCGTCAGGCGCGGACGCATCGCGCCCGACAGATCGTGCAGGGCGCGGCTGTACAACCGATCGCGCCGAAGCGCGGAAGCTTCCGGTGTCGTGTCCGCGCCTGCGCCGGTCGATGCAGGGGACGCGTCGGATCCAGGCGGTGGCTCTGTGAAAACCGCTTCGAGCGCAGGCAGGATGTCGCGGGGCGACGCCGCGCGATCGAACTCCGCAATCGATCCGACGAGTTGATGGAAGCGGTCGCTCACGATGAATCCGTCCACGTCCTCCGCGGGGTATGTCAGCGGCCAGCGCGCGACGCCCACCCGCACGCCCGACTGCGAGGCGATCGACCACAGCGGCCTTGCGCGCCACGTGGTGGCCGCGTTCGGCTCGTTGCGAATGAAGCCGATACGCACGAGCGCGTGCGAAAAGCAGTGATCGGGAAGCAGATCGACCGCGCGGCCATCATGCAGTGCGTAGTACGAAGCCGCCGATCGCACCCCGTTTTTCGATGGATACATCCCGGTCGCGACCGCAGCCCACACCGGGTCCGGTTGTGTCGGGCGCACGGTCGCGAGATCCATCACCGCCGCGTTCTCCAGCAACCGCGCGAACGCCGGCAGCCTGCCCTCCGCGACGCGTGGCAGCACGTATGCGAACGACGCGCCGTCGAGCAGCAGCATCACGACACGCGGCCCCTCGACCGGGCCCGGTCCGCTTCGCTGCAGCCCTGACGGGTCCGATATCGGCGGCGGCAGTTCCACCGCGGGGCCCCGTGCGGCGAGCGGCAGCGCGAGCGACGCGAAGGCGGCCAGCACGAACAGCGTGGCGCCAACCCGGCTGCCTCGGCGTCCGAACGAATAGTGCGCGATCGCGATGACGAGCAGCACGACCGCCGAGGCGGTCGTCGCGACGGTACCCGCGGTCATCCGCGAGGCGGCCTCATCGGTGAGGGCCGTGTGAAGCCCGCTCACGTTGAGCCACATCAACGACGCCGCGGCGGCCGCCGACGCCGCGGCCATCCACGCCAGCACGCGCACGCTCGCCCACCCGGGCGCCAGCACACGCAGCGCGAAGAACTCGCGAACCACCATCACGATGTAGAAGACGACGGCGAGGTGGACACCGTAGAGCAGGCCAAGCGTCAGGAACCATCGCCACGTCGTCTCCGACATCAGCGGAATCTGCGGATTCAACTGCAGCACGAGCACGGTGAGATAGGCCGCGCCCAGCGCCCCCGCGAGCAGCGAGTTCGTGAGCATCCGCAGGAACCGCATGGCTCAGTGTAGCGCGTGGACTTCGGCGCGGGGACGCGCGATCGCGCGGAGGCGTTCGCCGCGGCGCGTATCTGCGCGTATACTTTTCGGCAATGCCGATCGACGTGGACGCTGCGGTCATCTCGAACACCCGGCTGTCGGATGACTACAGCGTCGTCGCGCTCGCAGCGCCCGAGGTGGCCGCGCTCGCGCGGCCCGGCCAGTTCGTGATGATCAAGCCGTCCCGCGGGATCGATCCATTGCTCCGCCGACCGTTCTCCATTTTCGAGATCCTCCGTGATTCTCGAGGCGCCGCCACCGGCATCTCGCTCCTCAACAAGCGAATCGGGATCGGCACGGGGCTTTTGTATGACGTCGTACCCGGCGCGCGCATCGGATGCCTGGGGCCGCTCGGCCAGCCGTTTGAGGTGATTGACCCGCCGGTTGAGGCATGGATGGTTGCGGGTGGAGTCGGACTCGCCCCGTTTGTGACGCTGGCCGAGGCATTGAAGGCGCGCGGAACCACGACGCGGCTCTTCTACGGAGCGCGCCGCGGCTCCGAGCTCTCGTACGTCGAGTTGTTCGAAGGCCTCGGCGTGGGGCCTGTACTCGCAACCGAGGACGGCAGCCGCGGGGCCCGCGGTCTCATCACGGCGCCGCTCGGGGCCGCACTGGCGGCAGCGCCGCGTGCCAGCGAGGTCCGCCTGTACGCCTGCGGACCGACCCCCATGATGCGCGCCGTCGCCGGGCTCGCCGCGTCACATGGCCGTCGATGCGACGTGTCGCTCGAACAGGTCATGGGTTGCGGCCTGGGCGGTTGCTACAGCTGCGTGGTGCTCACCAGGACGACCGGCGGCCCGCCTCATTTCGTGCGATCCTGCATCGACGGCCCGGTTTTCGACGCCGCGGACATCCTGTGGGACTCGCTGGCGCATTGAATATGGACCTCTCAGTTTCCATCGGTTCGCTGACCCTCGCGAATCCATTAATCGCCGCGAGCGGCTGCTTCGGCTACGGCGTCGAATACGCGGATGTCGTCGACCTGTCGCTGCTCGGCGGCGTGGCCGTCAAGGGATTGTTTCTGAACGAGCGCGAGGGGCACCCGCCTCCCCGCATCGTCGAGACGCCTGCCGGGATGTTGAACGCGATCGGGCTCCAGGGAATCGGCGTGCACCGGTTCGTGCGTGAGAAGCTGCCGGAGCTGCGCGACCGGCGGGCGGTGGTCATCGTCAACATTTGCGGCACGACGATCGACGAGTACTGCGAAGTTGCGCGGATCCTGTCCGACCACGCCGGCGTGGCGGCCATCGAGCTGAACATTTCCTGCCCCAACATCAAGGAAGGCGGCATCACGTTCGGGTGCAGTCTTACCGGGACGCACGACGTCGTGAGCGCGGTGCGGAAAGTCACGCCGCTGCCGGTCATTCCGAAGCTCACACCGAACGTCACGGATGTGGCCTCGTTCGCACGCGCCGCTGAGGACGCCGGCGCCGATGCGGTGTCGCTCGTCAACACGTTTCTTGCCATGGCGATCGACGTGCACACCCGGCGCCCGAAGCTCACGAACATCGTCGGGGGACTGAGTGGACCGGCGATTCGCCCCATTGCGGTGCGGATGGTGTACGAGTGCCGCCAGGCGGTCAGGCTTCCCATCATCGGCATGGGCGGCATCGCGACGGCAGACGATGTCCTCGAATTCATGATCGCGGGGGCGACGGCGGTCCAGATCGGGACCGCCAGTTTCGTCGATCCGTTCCTGTGGACGAAGCTGCTCGACGGTATCCGCGCGTACATGACGCGGCACGAACTCACGCGGCTGGCGGACCTGACCGGCACGCTTGATACAACGAAGAAAGAGACGGCGTGGATAAGCTCCTGATCGCGCTCGACGTCGAGTGTGCGACGAAAGCCCTGGCGCTGGCGGATGCGTTGCGCGGGATCGCGGGCGGCTTCAAGGTCGGCAGCCGGCTGTTCACCTCCGAGGGCCCCTCAATCGTCCGCGCGCTGGTCGAACGAGGCGACCGCGTATTTCTCGATCTCAAGTTCCACGACATTCCCAACACCGTCGCGCAGGCTGTCGCCGCCGCAACGTCGCTCGGGGTGTGGATGGTGAACGTCCACGCGTCCGGCGGCGCAAAGATGATGCAGGCGGCGCGCGACGCGGCGCGCGATACCGCCGCCCGCGCCGGCGTGGCGCCGCCGATCGTCATCGCCGTCACGGTGCTGACGAGCATGACGGCGACCTCGCTGGCCGAAACGGGATACGGCCAGGCACCCATGAGCGCGGACACGCCCGTGCTCGAACATGTCGTCCGTCTCGCACAACTGGCAGAGGCAGCAGGCCTCGACGGCGTGGTGGCGTCGCCGCAGGAAACCGCCATCATCCGGGCAACGCTGGATGACACCTTGAGGGCCGGCGCGAGGGCTCGCGCCTTCGTGCGCGACGCGC
>JANNHC010000496.1:0-1681 GCA_031404215.1 Acidobacteriota bacterium | reverse complement strand
CGCCGCAGTCAACCGAGGGCTCACCGTATCAGTACGGTCGAGGGAAATTGCGCGTGCCAGCCAAACCAGAAGGCGCGCTGTGCGGGCACGCGCTCCCGGCGCACGGCGGCCTCTGGCGCGCCGGGGCCACCGGAGCCGATGAGCGCCTCTTCCCCGATCTGCCACCGGCCTCCCACGTCGTCGAGCACGTGACGGTCTCCATCGAGGCGCACGAACGTTGAAGTGCCGGCGTCGTAGACACGGTTCGCGCCGTTGCGGCTCGTCAGAATCGCCAGGCGGCGGCCGGCCAGATCAGCGTGAAACACTGGACGGCTCTTCAGAAAGTCGGCGGCGATCGCCACGGGCACTGAAGCGGCGCCCGCTTGCGCCGGTTCGAGGCGCATCACCAGAACCTCCGCCTTGTTCTTGAGGCGGGTGTCCTGGCCGGGGACGGTGAACATCAGCCGATCGGTGCCGAAATACTCGCGGTAGGCCGCGCCTTCCGAGTAGTCCCTCTTGTGTCCCGTCTCGATCGAGAGCACGGTGGTCTCGGGATGCAGCCGTCGCCACTCGCCCCAGGTCGTCGTGACGACGGAGTGAACCTTGAGCACCAGACCGCTTGCTACAAGGGGCCCCACGACGGGCTTGCCCTCCAGCGTGGACCAAAGACTCTCGGTCTCTTCATCGAACATCAGTTTGTTCGACCGATAGAGCAAGCCGCTGGTACCGAGCACGCGCAGCCGGCCGCCGGCAACGCTTTCGTACGGCAGGACGGTTCCGCACAGCGTGCAGTAGACGATCGTCACCTCGACGTCGCCCACACGGTCTCGCGCCAGCTCGTGCCAGGCCAGGATCCGCTTCGGATACGCGCGCGTCTCGCCGTTGATGGCCAGACCGAACACCACGTGATGGTCTTTCAGGTAGTCAGCCTTGGGCGCGGGGAGGTGCCTCGGATAATCGAGCGGCGGGATGCCGTTGACGGTGACGCCGCCCCACTCGACCTCGTCGAGGCGGATCGTCGCCGCGACATCACGAGCGAAGAACTGTCGCATCCGCGGGTCGATCTGTTCGTAGAGCAGGCCCTTGAAGAGCGCGAGATCGGCGTGCGGCTCGTACGGCAGCGCCCAGATCCACCGGTGCCACTGTTCGAAGTCGTGGCCGAAGCGTTTGCCCGTCTGCTTCTCGAGGAATCGGAACAGCCGATCGCGCACTGGTGACATCGCCCTCGCGGCGGGCTCTTCGTCGAGCGGGTCCAGGGCGGGACGGTCCAACTCGTTCGGGTCCTCACGCCGCGACGGAAAGCGGAGGGGAGCCGGTGTGGCCGCTGCGCTCGCGGGTCGGCTCAGCTCTGCGAGGTCCAGGATCATGGCGGCGTACCCGGGCTTCCAGCCCGCGGCGATCTGCGCAAGGGCCGCGGTTGCCTCCTGTACCGAGGATGACGCGGCGCGACCGAACACGTCGAGCGGAACGTCAGCGACCACTCGCTGAGCCGACGGCCGATGGCCGGTGCAGGCGAGGACAATCAAGACCGCCACGACGGCGTGCCGGCTGAAGGGCATCATCATTCGGATTCTACCGCCCTGACCTGAACACCAGAGGGGCTGGAAAGTTCCGGACCCGAGATCAGACGCGTATGGCTTTGGCGAACGCCAGGCGGATGGCGCTCTCGGCGTCGCCGTTAGCAGCCAGGACACAGACCACG
>JANNHC010000495.1:0-3197 GCA_031404215.1 Acidobacteriota bacterium | reverse complement strand
ACTCGTCGGCGACATCCCCCCCGCACGACTGACACCCGCGAGAGACACAATCGAAGCGCTATGCGCGACCGCTGAAGGCCCTCGTGATCGAAGCGAGCAGGTGGCGGCCTTGCGGGCGATCGAGGCTCCCTATCAATCGGCGCTCGAAGCGCTCGACCGCGCCAGCCGGCTCGACGCCGCGGGATGGGACGATGCGGACCGGCCGAAACGGCTGGAAGAGATGCGGCCGCGCAGTCTCGCGATGGTGAATGCGCTCCGCGTCGGACTGCTGGCCTGCTCGGGAAATGGAGATGATGCGGCAGCCGCGCTGCTCGCCTCGCTGCGGATGCGCCGCATCCTTCCGATCTCCTTCACGGCGTTTGTGCCCGTGCAGACGGCGCACAGCCTGCAGTCGCTGCTGACGTTCACCTCCCCGGATCGAGCGCTGCTGGAGCAGATTCAGCGGGAGTACGAACATGCCGCCGACGAGCACGCGGTCGAGCGACGGATGATGTACTCGCGCGCGCAGTGGATCTATTACGTGCTGCCGGGCGTCTTCAGCGATCCGTCGGGGTCCACGCCACGCCGGATCGCGCCACTCGAATCGATCGTGATGGCGATGGCGCGGCCCGTCCGAGATCACACCGCGGTGGCAGGTCTACGCGAGTTCGACGAAGCGTTGGAGGCGGCCAGGCAGCCGTGGCCCCGCAAGCTCGACGCCGCCGGCGCGCTCGCGCGAAAATATCCCGTCCGCCGTTCGTCTCGGTCTGGAGTGGTGTCCATCCTTTCGCGAGCCGTGATGCCGCACGCGGCCGCGGCCAGTCTCGCGGCCGCGGTACCACAGGCTGCCGAAGCGCTGGCCCGGACACGCGCCAGCGTGGGCGCCGTGGCGGTGGCGCGCTATCGGCATGAGCACGGCGGGGTCTTACCAGCTTCACTCGACGATCTCCGCCCGACCTATTTGGCCGACGCGCTGATCGATCCATACACGGGCACCGGGCTGAGATACCGCCGAGACGGCATGAAATACAAGGTGTACAGCGTCGGGCAGAACAGACAGGACGATGGCGGAACGTGGGAGCAACGATCCGATCTGCAGGCAAGCCGCCGCGGCGACCCGCCGGACATCGGCATTTCAGTCGGTGCCTGGCCAAGCCGCCGGCCGTAAGTAGTTCCACACGCGACACCTGCACCCGGTTCCTGCAAACTGCCCTGCCAACCTGTGCCCTGAGCCCTGAGAAAATGCTGGAAATCCACGACATCCCAAGCCTCTACCTCGGCCTGACGCGGCGCGTGACCGTGTGGCTGCCCCCGCGATTGCGTGAGCGGCGTGCGGGCCGGTATCCGGTGCTCTATTTGAATGACGGGCAGAACCTGTTCGAGCCGGAGCGCGCGTTCGCCGGCAACACGTGGGGCCTTCCGCAGACCGCCATGCGCCTCGTCCGGACCAGCCGGATCCCCCCGCTCGTCATTGTCGGCATCGATCACGGCGGCGTGCGGCGCGGGCGCGAGTATCTTCCCGTCGAAGACGAGTTGAACCCGACCGCCGTCAACCCGCTCGGGCGCGAGTATGCGGAGTTTGTGACGCGTGAGGTCGTCCCGTTCATCGCGCGGAACTATCCGGTGGGCACCGGTGCGCTGAACACCGGGTTCGGCGGATCGTCCTACGGGGCGATTGCCGCGCTCAATACTGCGGTGACCAAGCCGGGCGTGTTCGGCAAGCTTCTGATCGAGAGTCCGTCGCTGTATGTCGGCGGGGAGTACCTGCTTCGACGGGCGCGGAGCGCCGAGCGCTGGCCCGGGCGAGTCTACCTGGGTGTCGGTACGGCAGAAACCAGCCGATTCGAACGCAACCTGGAAACGGTCAACAACGTCCTGGAGCTCGAGTCCATCCTGCGGCGCGCCGGCCTCGGGCCGAGGCGGCTGCGGGTGGTCGTCGAAGAAGGGGCGACACATTCGGAGGGGGCGTGGGCGGGCCGCTTGCCGGATGCGATTGAATTTCTTTTTGGCGAGTAGGGTAGCCACCCGCTTCCCGCTACCAGCTTTGCCTTCGCTCGCGCGTGATCGAAGAAGCGTCGGGCGCCACCAGGCGCGCGCGGAGGGCTCCGAAGGCCTTGCCTCGATGGCTCACGGTTGACTTCTCGGCGTGGTCGAGTTCGGCGAGCGTACGGCCCAGCGGCGGATAGAAGAAGATCGGATCGTAGCCGAAGCCGTTCGCGCCACGGGGCTCGGCGACGATGAGCCCGTCCACGGTTCCCTGGGCTTCGAAGAGGATCGTGTCCCCCCGCGCGACGGCGACGTGGCACACGAACCTGGCCGTGCTGCCGGAAACCCCACGTTCGCGGAACAGCTCCTGAATCTTGCGGAATTTCATCGGGTAGTCGGACCCGTGCCAGCGTGCGGAGTGCACGCCGGGGGCGCGATCGAGCGCGGCGATTTCGAGTCCCGAATCATCAGCGACGCTCACGAGCCCGGTTGCCCCGGAGTAGTAACGAGCCTTCAGCTGCGCGTTCTCCGCGAACGTCGCGCCTGTCTCTTCCGGCTCCGCGATCGGATCGCGGTCGTTCAACGTCAGCAGCGTGACGGGAATGCCTGCCAGGACGCCCGCGATCTCCTTCAACTTTCCGGGATTCGTGGTGGCGATCAGCAGCTCGACAAGCCCCTGGATGGGGCCATCAGGCACGGATGTCGCCCACGAGCGTGCGCTGCAGCACGACGAGCTCGCGGATGCCCTCGTCTGCCAACGCGAGCAGGTCATCGAGCGCGCGCCGCTCGAACGGCGGCCCTTCCGCCGTGCCCTGCACCTCGATGAACCGGCCGTCGCCGGTCTTGACCACGTTCATGTCCACATCGGCCCGCGAATCCTCGTCGTACGCGAGATCGAGCAGGGGCGTCCCATCGACAACCCCCACGCTCGTGGCGGCGACGTGATCCAGGATGGGGATCGATTTGATCTGGCCCGCGGCGCGCATCTTCTGCAGCGCGAGCACCAGCGCGACGAAGCCGCCGGTGATGGCCGCCGTGCGGGTGCCGCCGTCGGCCTGGATCACGTCGCAGTCGATCCACACCGTCCGCTCTCCCAGCTCCTTCAGCTTCGTGACGGCCCGGAGCGACCGGCCGATCAGGCGCTGAATCTCCTGCGTGCGCCCTCCCACCTTGCCGGTGGAGGCCTCGCGCTGGGTACGGGTCGAGGTGGCGCGCGGCAGCATGCCGTACTC
>JANNHC010000494.1:0-3049 GCA_031404215.1 Acidobacteriota bacterium | reverse complement strand
CACCAGCTCGCTCAAGGGGCGCTCGGCTCTGTTGGCGCCGAAATCCACCATCACCGGCACGCTCGCGAGCGTGCCCGCCTCGACCGCGCGCTCGACCGGCGCCCATTCGGGTCCGGAATAATGCGCCGTCTTGATCCCCACGATCAACCCGGGAAAGCGGCGCGCCATGTCGGCGGTCGGCTTGACCTCCATGTCGGCGAGGTCCTGCTCGTAGGTCCCTCCGCGCATCCCGTTGCCGACAATATTGAGGAAGGCGAGGATGCGAGTCTTCGATCGATCGATCACGCGCTGCTTGAAGTCCTCGAAGTTCCGCCAGCCCGCACATCCGGCGTCCACCACCGTTGTTACACCAACGCGGAGCGTGAAGCCGTCCGGATAGATGCTGTTGTCCCCGGCGTACGAGCCAGGTTCCCCGGTACCCGCATACGTGTGCGTGTGGATGTCGATCAGCCCCGGCGTCACATACAAGCCAGAGACATCGACCGTCTTCACCGCGTCGGCGGGATCGAGCTTCGCGGCGACGGCCGCGATCTTTCCGCCGGCGATCGCGACGTCACGCACGCCGGTGATGCTGTTTCGCGCATCAACAACGTGCCCGCCACGAAGCAGGAGGTCGTACTTGGGTGTCGCCGCCGCCGGCTGCGCGCCTTGCCGCGCCGAGAGGGACAAGACAGAAGCCAAAACAGAAGCGGCGACAAGCAAAAGGGAACAGGCAAACAACACAAGTGACAACGCCCATCGTTTCGGGGAGGCCGTCTTCGCAATTCGCGTCCATCGCCTCAGTGAGCCAATCATGGCTAGATCCTCCGCGCCGCGCGCCGCGTGGCGGTCCACGTCGCGCTGAGATATTCGCCCATGTCGAGCGGGCCGCTCATCTGCTCTCCCATGAGCTTTCCCGAAAAGGTGAGGTTGACGGAGTCGCCATGCTGCTCGCCATACGCGCTGCGGATCCGGACCGTGTCGCCATCGATCGTGCCTGAGATCTCACGGGTCATGAACTCGCCCTGATGGAACCCGCCGAGGTCGTTCCCCATCTGCGTCAGGTGCAGCGTGTGCGTCGCCGCCGACGCGGCGTACTGGATGCGCACGGTCCACTGACCGGCGAGGTCCGCCACCGGCGCCGAGACCGCCGGCGCCGCGGGCTGGGTGGGAGGCTTCGAAAGCAGCGCCAGCAACCGGTCCGCGATGATTCGCTCGTCGCCTGGCGCCATCATGTACGGCGTAATCGACACGCCGGTCAACTGTGGCTGGCCCTGGCCCCCGCCACGCGCCGAGACGAGCGTGATGCGCGGCTCTCCGTCGAATAACACGCGAACCGCCGTCTCGCCAGACAGGCCGGTCCGCTGCGGATCCCAGAGGATCCGCAGCGACGGCGTGCGATTCGACAATCCGTTCGGCTGGACAACCGACGTCGTGACGCCGCTCATGCTGGAGACACGGTTCGCGATGTGATCGAGCCAGCCGGTCCAGCGCTTCCACTCCGCGTCGTGGTCACGTTTGACCCACATTTCGACAGCCATCAGCATCCCGATGGCGTCTTCCTTCCCGACCTTGAGGGAACGCGTCACGCCGTGGTGGGGCGCGCTGTGCACCCAGGCCGCACGCACAAGGTCCTTCCGGCCGAGCAGCAGGCCCCCGGTTTGCGGCCCGCGCAGGCACTTCCCGCCACTGTAGGCGACAAGCGTCGCGCCGTTCTGCAGGTGTACGTTCGGAATCGTCAGGATCTCCGCCGCGGCGTCGACCAGGATCGGCACACCCTTCGCCTTCGCGATCGGGGCGATGGCCTTCACGTTGAGCGGGCTGTTGTCCGCATTGGGCCCGGCAAGAATGTAGATCAGCGCCGCGCGCGGCCCGAGCGCCGCCTCGAACTCCGCGAGCGTCGACACTTCGACGACGCGGACGCCGACCGACCGGAGTGCGGCATCGTAGACGTTGCGGGAGTGAGTTGGGATGATGGCTTCGTCTTTCGGGAAGCCGCTCAGGTTTGGGAGCCGCACGTGCAGGTCAGGGTTTCCGCCGGCCACGCAGGCCGCGGTTGCGAGCGTCAGGCCCGCCGAACAGCCGTTCGAGACGAGTCCCCACTCGGCCCCGGTAAGCTCCGCGAGCCGCGCGCCAACGGCCTCGGTCAGCTCGTCCAGATGCACGTACTTCTGCGCCGCCGCGTCCATCGCCGCGCGGACCTCCGGCAACATCGTCGATCCGCTGATGATCGTGAATGTCCCCCGCGCGTTGATGAGCGGCCGGACGCCGATCGACTGGTACACGTCGGCGCCTACGCCGAGCGCCGTCCCAGATGCCGCACCGGCCGCGCCGCTCGAGACCCGGGTTTGTGTTCCGCCCCGCACGACGCCTGGCATCGCCAGCAGGCTTCCGAGAATACCGCCTCGTCTGATCAACTCGCGGCGGCTGATGGGGGAATTGCTCATCGCGGCGGACTCCTGGTTGCAACACTCTAGAAAAAGAACTTCAACACCAATTCGACGGTTCGCGAGGTGCTGACGGTGCTCGTGATGGTACCAAAGGTGTTCACGTTCGAGATGTCGCGGGCCGGCGGACCGAAGCTCGGCGTGTTGGTCAGGTTGAACGCTTCCGCGCGGAATTCGAAGTACCGGTGCCCGCCGGCCGTGAACTGCTTGGCCAGCACCGCGTCGATGTTCTTGTACCCCGGCGCACGCGCGACGCCGATCGGGCAGTCGCCAAATGTGCCGAGCGGCGCAGCGGTGAACGCCGTGATGTCCAGCCAGCGGGTAATATTCTGGTCGGACGGCGTGGGGTTGCCGACACAGTTGGGCCGCTCGTTGCCGCGCACTCCCTGCAGCGAACGATTGCGACCGTCAGTCACGGTGATCGGAAAGCCCGTGCGCGCCTGGAAGATCCCGCTCAACCTCCAGCCCCCGATGATCGCGTCTGTGAGACTGGACGAGTTGCTGGCCCACTTGCGGCCGCGTCCGAAGGGCAGCTCGTAGTTGGCCGAGAACACGAAGTTGTGCCGGGCGTCAAAGAACGCGGGTCCGTAGTTCCACTCGGGCTGGTACGCGTTCATCCAATA
>JANNHC010000493.1:0-1989 GCA_031404215.1 Acidobacteriota bacterium | reverse complement strand
GACGACCGCATCTCCGGTGACACGTTTGATGGGGAAGCGCCCGGCATCGACTTGCGGCTCGACCCCTTCGACGACCACCCGGCGGAGCAGGCGAGAATCGAGAGATGGCGGCGAGTCTTCACTGCGGGTGACTGGCTTGCGCGGGCGTTTGGCCATTATGTTTCACTGCGCGTGGGGCCCCACGCGCAACACTCGGCAATCAACACTCAGGAATCGCCCAATCATCCATGTCAGTAGACCCCCATGGGTCCCCAGTCGTCCGCGCGGCGAAGGTCGTCCTTCCGGCCACTCAGTTTGAGCACCGCCATCGATCGCGGCAGCAACTCGTACCGGCCGCCGGCACGCAGCCGGCGCGGCGGGGCCCATGGATCCGCCGTGTCGATCAGCGCCTCCCAGCGTTCGTCCGGCAAGGTCACCGGCAGCGTGAACGCAATCGGCTGTTCGGCGGCGTTGAGAATGAGCAGCAGCGTATCGCCGATGATCCGCGCGCCCCGCTCGTCCACCTCATCGATCGCGTCGCCGTTCAGGCGGACACCGAGGCAGCGCACGTCCGGGGAGCTCCACGTGTCGTCTGTCATCTCGCGGCCCGACGGATCCAGCCACGCGATATCGAGCACGTCGGCCCCGCGAATGCGGCGGCCCTGGAAGAACTTCCGCCTTCTGAGCACCGGGTGGTCCTTCCAGATGCGAATCAGCCGGCGTGTGAAGTCCAGGAAATCGCGGCGCTCCGGCGTGTTGTCCCAGGAGGTCCAGCTGAGCTCGTTGTCCTGGCAATACGCGTTGTTGTTGCCCTGCTGCGTGCGGCCTACCTCGTCGCCGCCGCTGATCATCGGGACCCCCACCGACAGCAGCAGCGTCGCCATCACATTGCGGCGCTGACGCTCGCGCACCTCCAGCACCCGGCGATCCGTGGTCGGACCCTCGAACCCGCAATTCCAGCTGAGATTGTGGTTCTCGCCGTCGGCGTTCTGCTCGCCGTTGGCTTCGTTACGCTTGTGGTTGAAGCTGACGAGGTCCGCGAGCGTGAACCCATCGTGGGCGGTGACGAAGTTGATGCTCGCGTAGGGGCGTCGTCCGCTCTGTTCGTAGAGGTCGCTGCTGCCGGAAAGTCTCGTCGCGAGCTCCGAGATGACGCCGCCGTCACCGCGCCAGAAGCGCCGCACCGCGTCGCGGTACTTGCCGTTCCACTCGGTCCACTTCGTCGGAAAGTTTCCGACCTGATATCCGCCTTCGCCCAGATCCCATGGTTCGGCGATCAACTTCACCTGCGACAACACAGGATCCTGATGAATGATGTCGAAGAATGCACCCAGCTTGTCCACCGCGTGCAACTCCCGAGCCAGCGCGCTCGCGAGATCGAAGCGGAACCCGTCGACGTGCATCTCGTTCACCCAGTACCGCAGGCTGTCCATGATGAGCTGCAGCACGCGCGGGCTGCGCATGTTCAGGGTGTTGCCGCAACCGGTGAAGTCCTGGTAGAAGCGTGGCTGGTCCGGCAGGAGCCGGTAATACGACGTGTTGTCGATCCCGCGCAGTGAGAGTGTCGGCCCGACATGGTTTCCCTCACCCGTATGGTTGTAGACGACGTCGAGGATGACTTCGAGGTTGGCGGCGTGAAGCGCGCGCACCATCATCTTGAACTCGCGCACGGCGTCCTGCGGCGCCTGCGACGCGGCGAAGCGCATGTCGGGGGCGAAATACGAGAGCGTGTTGTAGCCCCAGTAGTTCGACACGCCGCGCTGGCGCAGGTGCCAGTCGTCCACGTGCTGGTGCACCGGCATGAGCTCGACGGCGGTGACGCCGAGCGACGTCAAATGCCGGATCGCCGGCTCGGATGCGAGGCCGAGGTAGGTGCCGCGCAACGACTCCGGTATGTAGGGATTCAGCTTCGTGAATCCCTTGATGTGCAGCTCGTAGATGAGCGTTTCGTGCCACGGCGTCCGCAGCGGCCGATCGTCTCCCCATGTGAACGCGCTGTCGACGACGGCC
>JANNHC010000492.1:0-18208 GCA_031404215.1 Acidobacteriota bacterium | reverse complement strand
CTCGCGCTGAAGGCCGATTTCAACGGCGCCGACGAAGCGCGGAAGGCGCTCGCGGAGAAGCAGTAATAGTCCCGCAGCCTCCACAGTCACGACGAGTTTCACGCAGAGGACGCCAAGGAGCGCAGCGATCTCTGCGCGAGATCGTCCTTCGCGCGTGATCGCGCAGAGCGTTCTACTCCCCCCTGAACTGAAGCGCCTCGGCGAGATGCTCCGCGCGAAGGGCATCCGACCAATCGAGATCGGCAATGGTTCGCGCGACGCGGAGGACGCGATCGTGCCCTCGCGCCGTCAGCGACAGTCGCGCGAGCGCCGTGTCGAACATGCGGCGCGCATCCGGATCGAGATGGGTCCGGGCTCGTAGCTCGCGTCCGTGCAGCCGGGCGTTCAGCCGGCCGTCGCGTGATATCTGCCGTCCACGCGCCGCCACAACGCGGCCGCGCACGACCGCTGATGTCTCCCCGCCCGCCGATCCGCTCAGTTCCCGCGCCGGGAGGGCGGCGACTGCCACCGTCAGGTCCATTCGATCGCGAAGCGGGCCCGACAACCTCGACCCGTAGCGGGCGATCTGCATCGGCGAGCATCGGCAAGGCCGCGAGTCGTCGCCGTGGTAGCCACAGGGGCAGGGGTTCATCGCGCCAATCAGCATGAAGCGCGCGGGAAACGACACCGTCCGCATGGCTCTCGCGATCCGCACACACCCTTCCTCCAAGGGTTGCCGCAGCACTTCGAGCACGCTCCGGTTGAACTCCGCCATCTCGTCGAGGAAGAGCACCCCGTGGTGCGCGAGGCTGATCTCGCCGGGCCGCGGCGTCTGCCCGCCGCCGACCAGCGCGACATCCGAGATCGTGTGATGCGGCGCCCGGAACGGCCGATGCGTGATGAGGCCATGACCAGCCGCAAGCAGCCCGGCGACCGAATGGATTGATGTCACCTCCAGCGCTTCGTCCAGCACGAGCGGCGGCAGAATCCCGCTCACGCGCCTGGCCATCATCGTCTTGCCCGAGCCCGGCGGGCCGATCATCAGCGTGTTGTGGCCCCCTGCGGCTGCAATCTCCAGCGCCCGCCGCGCCAGCGCCTGGCCGTGGACGTCGTCGAAATCGCCGTCTACTCGAACCGGTCGCGGGGCCGGAGCGGCGGGACCGGCGGCGTCGGGTCCGGCGCGGTAGGCGGCCGGATCGTTGAGCGCCGCGACGGCTTCGGTGAGCGATCGCACGGCATACAACTGCAGGCCCTGGACGACCGCGGCTTCGGCGTGGTTGGGACGGGGGAGCAGCAGCCCGGCAAAGCGATCGCGCCGCGCGGCCGCCGCGATTGGCAGGACGCCACGCGCGGCTTGGATGCCCCCGTCGAGCGAGAGTTCCCCCAGGAGCAGCACATCGTCCACGTTCCGGCGCGTGACCGCACCGCTCGCGGCGAGCACACCGAGCGCGATGGGCAGGTCGAACGAGGAGCCCGCCTTGCGGATGTCCGCCGGCGCGAGGTTCACCGTGACGCGGTGCTCGGGGAACTCGAAGCCGGAGTTGCGGATGGCGCTGCGGACCCGATCCCGGCTCTCACGAACCGACGCGTCCGGCAGGCCGACCATCGTGAAGCCAGGCAGGCCGAACGAGACGTCAACTTCAACGCTGACCGTGCACGCTTCGATGCCGTAGACCGCCGCCGTCCGCACGCACGCGAGCATGCGAACGGAACGTGCAAGACAGCCGACAGCGTGTCTTACGAAGGAATGCCGACGTGGCCGGGAAAAGAACGCAGTTTGTGCGACGAGCGGACGGGGTCGTGATGTCGAAAACCGACAACCCGGCGAACCTCCAGTTGACGTGGTAGCTCGGTCCGCTAGGGGAGCACCCCGCTGGTGCCCATGAACTCAGCCACATGGCGCGCAGTCGCGGTGAGGCCCTGAAGACGAGTGGGCGCGGTGGGAACGCCCTACCGGATGATCTTCAGGCGCGCGCCAGCGGTGATGGCGTTGCCGCGCAGCTTGTTCCAGCTCTTGAGCTTCGTGACGCTGGTGTCGAAGAGCGCTGCGATCGAGGACAGCGTGTCGCCACGCTTGACGCGGTACACGATGGGCGACTGGCTCCGCGGCGCCGCGGGAATCGTGGCCGTGCCGCTGAAGGCGCGCGAGGCCACTTCGGCGGGGGCCGCGCGTTCGGTGCGCGAGGCGAGCAGGGTCGCGGGCGCACGCGGAATGATCAGTTCCTGGCCGCCGCGCACGCGCGACTTCACGGACAGATTATTGGCCTCCGCGAGATCCACGCGGCCGACCTTCAGCTTTCGCGCGATGGTCGCCAGCGATTCACCGTTCCGGACGGTGTACCACTTCAGCGCCGCCATATCCGAGGGTCCGGCGTCAGCCAGACGAGCCTGGAACTGTTCCCCCGTTCCGACCGGCAGCTTGAGTTCGAAGCTCGGATATTTCACCGGTGTCGTCCAGCGGCGGAGATGGGGATTGAGCGCCTGAATCTCGTCAATCGACGTGCCGGTCCACTCGGCCACGCGTCTGAGGTCGATGGCGCGCGGCACGTTGACCTTGTCGTACGCGAGCGGCGCGTGCGCGACGATGTCGAAGCCGTACTGCGCCGGGTTCTTCCCCACGATGATCGCGGCGAGGATGAGCGGCACATACTCGCGCGTTTCCTTCGGCAGATACTTCGATGTCTGGGATAGTTCCCAGAAGTCTTCCTTGCCGGAGCGCTTCACGGCGCGCTGCACGCGGCCCTGGCCGCCGTTATACGCCGCGAGCACGAGGTTCCAGTCTCCGTCGAACATCTTGTGGAGCGCCTTCAGGTACTTCGCCGCCGCAATCGTCGCCTTCTCCGGGTCGGACCGCTCGTCCACATACCAGTCCTGATGGAGGCCGTTCTCTCGCGCGGTCGCCTTCATGAACTGCCACGGGCCTTTCGCGCTGGCCCTTGAAAGCGCGTTCGTCTTGAAGCCGCTCTCGATGATCGGAATGTAGGCGAGGTCGAGCGGAAGCCCCTCGGCGCGGAAGACGCTCTGAATCATCGGCAGGTATTTGGTGCCGCGTGTCAGGCCGTCCTGGATGAATTCGCGCAACCGCCCCTGAAAGAGCTCCACGTACGACAGCACGCGCGAGTTCTGCGGGATGGGAATGTCGTGTTCGGTGAAGGCCAGGTCCTGCTTGACGGCTTCGGTTGTCTGCGCGTCGGCGTCGGGCTTCGGGAACGTCGCGATTTTCAGCAGCTCGTCGATCGATGCCGGCTCGTATTTCTTCTCGGCGAACCCGTCGCCCTGGCCGAGCGCGGTGACCTCGTGCGCGTTCACGCGATCGACCAGCCGGTCGAAATGCTCCCGCAACCGCGTGTCGGTCCGCGCGCCGTACGGCGATTCGAGCAGGACATCGACGGCGCGGTCGAACTCGGCGCGCGCACCTTCCAGGTGGCCCACCTTCAGCTCGCGCTCGCCGGCTTCAAAATGACGTTGCGAGGCGGCGATCAGCGTGGCGATCGGATCCGGTGGCGGGGGAGTGGCGACGAGAGGCGCCGGTCTGGGCGCCGGAGCCGGCACCGCATGAACCTGCGGCTTGCGGTTCGACGCACACGCGGCGGTCGTCAGAAGTATTCCGGCGGCCGCTATCGGCAACCATGCACGCGTCGTCATGCTGGGCGCTCCCGCGAGGACAACCGGTTAACGCTTGAGACTGGCGGTCTCTGCAAGCCGGGTGCCCCGTTGAGGTCGCCCCCCAAGCCCGACCGCCTTCGCCCGCCAAGTATCGGCGCGCTCCGGCGAACCAGGCCGCTGTCGTATGAAATCGCGACAGCGCTAGAGGGGCTCCCGTTTCCTGTGAACGACCAGCCGTGCTGCTGACCGTTCCTGCTGTTCCACGAATGCGAACGAGCCTGTCGCTACCGTTCTTGGCAATATTCGTCCACGGTAGCCCACCACGACGATCTGGCGGTTTGGGAAACCTCTCAATTGCTGGGGCGGCTAGCTTAACACTGCCGTTCAAGGAAGGTCAACCCCTACCGCACCACTTACGCCACTATGCTCAACAGTAAGCGTAACTTAGCTCATCAGCGGGGCCAACTGGCCTGCACGAAAATGCGGTGCTGATCGCCGAGGTCACGGGCCGCGGGGGTGACGATTGTTCGTTCGCCGATTACAATTTTGCGCCCCTGACGGACCGCCTGCCGCACGTCGTCTTCACATACGAAGTCGGTCGGCTTTTCCTGCGGAGCTGGGCCAACTGGCGCGATGCCTGCTCTGGGAACGGCCGGCCGCTCCGATTTGGGCCAGTCGGCAACCTCAGCGGTATCCCGCGGAACTCCGGCTTTGGTGAGGTCGGCTGCAGGCGCCGGCGGCGTGTATCCGCGGGACGCCAGGAACTCGTCGATACGCCGCGCGAGCGGTTCGGCGGGGATTCCACCCGGCAGTCGCGGGGCCGGGGGAGCCTTGGGGAGCGACACGGCCGCCGCCGGGTTGACTTCGCGGCGGATCGGGGCGGGACTCGTCTCGTACGCGAGCCGCTTGATGTTCAAGAGGTGCCGCGGCGAAATGTTATCCGACGTGATGTTTCCCCCGTATCCTCCGCACCCGAGCGTCATCGACGGATCGAGGCCAGTGGTGAGTCCAATCGATCCGAACGTGGTAGGGGTATTCACCACGATGCGGAACGCCGGCTTCTTCAGGCCGAACTGCAGAATGACATCGTCGTTCCGGGAGTGAATCGACATCGTGTGGCCCATGCCGCCGTATCGGAGGATCTGCTTGCATCGTTCGCATCCTTCCCGCCAGTCGGCGACGATGTAGAAGGACAGCACCGGGCAGAGCTTTTCGATCGACAGCGGATAGTCGCGGCCCACGCCTGCCAGTTCCGCGATCAGCACCGTGGTCGTTGGGGGCACCGAGATGCCCGCCTGCTGGGCGATGTAGGTGGCGGGCCGTCCGACGAGTTTCGGGTTGGGGAGCCGCTGAGGTGTCACGAGCACGCGGCCGAGCGAGTCGATTTCAGAGGCCGACAGGAAATGCGCACCGTTGGCCACGAACTGCCGCTTCACCTCCTGCACCAGTGGCGCGTCGCAGACGACCGAGTTCTCCGAAGAACACAGCAGCCCGTTGTCGAACGTCTTCCCGGTCACGATATCCCGGACCGCCTTGACGACGTCGGCCGTCGACTCGATGTAGGCGGGGGCGTTGCCGGGACCGACGCCGTAGGCAGGTTTTCCGGCGCTGTAGGCGGCGCGGACGAGCCCCATCCCGCCCGTGGCGAGGATGACTGCGGTTTCGCGCGCCTTCATCAGCTCCTGCGTCCCCTCGAGCGTCACGGTCGTCATCCAGTTGATCGCGCCGTCGGGAGCACCGGCGCCTCGCGCCGCCTCGTGCATGATCTCGGCAGCCCGCGTGATGCAGCGCGTCGCCGAGGGGTGCGGGCTGATCACGATCGGGCAGCGGGCCTTCATCGCAATCAGGATCTTGTAGATGGCGGTGGACGTGGGATTGGTGGACGGCACGATCGCCGCGACGACGCCGAAGGGCTCCGCGATCTCGATGACCTTCTTGTCCTCGAGCCGCCGGATGACCCCGACGGTTTTCATCGGCCGGATGAAGTTGTAGATCTTCTGCGAGGCAAACAGGTTCTTCTGGACCTTGTCGGCCACGACGCCGTAGCCGGTTTCCTCGTGGGCCAGGCGGGCGAGCGCCTCGGCCTGCGGCGTGACGGCCGCCGCCATCGCGTCCACGATCGCGTCGATCTGCTGCTGCGACAGTTCCGCGAGCGCCGGCGCGGTCTCCTTCGCGCGGCGCGCCAGCGAGCGAGCTTCGCTGATCGAGCTGAGGTCGCGATCGGCCTGGGCCGTGGGCTGAGCCATGCGTGACCGACGGAACCGTTAGGACGCCTTCGCGTCCTTCATCTTCGGAAGGATTTTTTCGACTTCAGCATGCGGCCTGGGGATGACGTGCACCGACACGAGCTCCCCGACCCGGCGCGCGGCGGCGGCGCCCGCGTCAGTCGCGGCCTTGACCGCCCCGACGTCGCCCCGCACCATCACCGTGACGAACCCCGCGCCGATGTATTCCTTGCCGATCAGCACGACGTTCGCGGCCTTGACCATCGCGTCGGCCGCTTCAATCGCGCCGATGAGGCCCTTGGTTTCCACCATACCCAACGCTTCGAGCATCTGTACCCTCGTGAACGACGTGAACGTAACATATTGCAGTAGCGCGGACAACTAAGTTAGCATTCGCCGAACATCCGAGAGCTTCTGATCGAACCATTCCATGCTTAGACGGGCTTCAGTGGTCGCATCCGCGGCGGTTTTCGCCGCCCTTCTCCTTTCCGTTTCCTGCAGCCGGAAGGGGGCCGACGAACCGCCCGTGGCGACACCCTCTCTGACGCTGAACCGCGACAAGGTGCCCATCGGCAGCCCCGTCAAGCTCACGTACAAGTTCGTCGTCTCGCCCGGCGCGAAGTTCGACACGGACTACTGGGTCTTCGTCCACGTGCTCGATCCGACCGGCGAACAGTTGTGGACCGACGACCATCTGCCCGCGCCGCCAACCTCGGGATGGAAGCCGGGACAGACGGTCGAATACACGCGCACGGTGTTCGTTGCGAACTACCCGTATATTGGCGAGGCGTCCGTCCGGCTCGGGCTCTACAACCGCGCCACCGGCGACCGCCTGACGCTCAATGCCCCGGAGGTATCGCGGAGGGAGTACCTGATCGCCACGTTCCAGCTCCAGCCCCAGTCCGAGAACATCTTTCTGATCTACAAGGACGGCTGGCACCCCGCGGAGGTCGCGACCGACAATGCCGCGTCGGAATGGCAGTGGACCAAGAAGAGCGCCACGATTTCGTTCAAGAATCCCAGGAAGGATTCCACGTTCTACCTGGAGTACGACGCGCGGACCGACCTGTTCACTCCTCCGCAGCAGGTGACCCTCCGTGTCGGCCCGGAGACCGTCGCGACGTTCGCCGCGGACAGCCGCGAACGGAAGCTGCTCATATTCCCGATCACCACGGCCCACTTGGGCGCGGGGGACATGACGGAGCTGGCGATCGACGTTGATCGCGTCTTCGGCCCTGGGGCTGCTGATACCCGGGAACTCGGGATTCGCGTGTTCCACGCGTTCGTCGAGCCGAAGTAGAAATTTTTCGGAGACACCGGTGGAGGGGTCAAGTCGAAGACACTACACCTCAACGGGCGGTTGGGACTCCCAAAAACAAGCTCGACTGTAGTGATTCTGGACAGACGGGACCCTGGGATGGTAGGATCCGGGTCTCCAATGAATTTCAAATTTCCGGTTCTTGTGGTGGTGGCGATCCTTGCCTCCCTGGCGATGGCTCCTCCGGCCTCGGCAGAGATCGTTTTCCTGGCCTCGAAACGTACCCTGTCTGTGAAAAGTCATCGTGTCGAGGGGGACAGCATCATCCTCACTCTCCGCAGCGGCGGGGAGGTGACGTGCGACAAGAGCCTCATCGACCGGATCGAGGCCGACGAGGTGCCGTACGCGGATCCGCCGGCGCCGAAGACGGAAGACACGCCGGTCGCGGCGCCGATCCAGCCGGACCGGTCGGTGCTGGACGGGATGCCGTACGGGGAAATCATCGCCACCGCCGCGGAGGCCCACGGCGTCAATCCCATGCTGGTGCGGGCGCTGATCCAAGTGGAGTCCGGCTACCGGCCGAAGGCGCGTTCGCCGAAGGGTGCGATGGGCCTGATGCAGCTGATGCCGTCCACGGCGCGTGCGTACAAGGTCGGCAACCCGTTCGAACCGAAGGCGAATATCGAAGCCGGGATCAAGCACCTGAAGACGCTCATCGATCGGTTCGGGTCGAGCTCACTGGCGCTCGCGGCCTACAACGCCGGCCCCGGCGCCGTCGAGAGGTTCAACGGTATTCCGCCCTACCGGGAAACCCGCAACTACGTGTCGCGCATCCTCTCACTGGCCGGCCTGAAATAGGTAGGTCGCACGGCCCGGCCACGCCAGCAGTCCCCCAGCGCCTCAAGGTGATCAGACCCCCGTCTGGCCTCGCAAATTCTCCAGCCGCAGGCCCCCTTTGTCTGTCTAAGGTGAAGGAGAGGCTCCGTTCACCAGGCCGGGCTGATATATAATTTCCGCGTGTAGCGGCCGATAATGTCCACACAGACAAGATCTTGCGCCGAAAAGGTCCCGCTCGAATAACAACATGGAGTTCCGCTGCAGACTCGGCACCCCCGGCGGGGAAATCGTCGAAGGGGTCTACGTCGCGGAGAGCGAAGCGCGCCTCCGGCGCGAATTCGAGGAGAAGGGCCTCTACGTGCTGGGGATCAAGCGCGCGGGGCGCGCCGCCCTCGGCTCGTTCAAGCTGCGCCGCAGCCGCATCTCGACCCGGGAGTTCCTGGTGTTCAACCAGGAACTGGCGACCTTGCTGAAGGCGGGCATGCCGCTCGTGCAGTCGCTCGACATTCTTCGCCAGCGGATCGCAAATCCCCTGCTCAAGTCCGTGCTGGACGACGTGTACAACAAGGTCAGGGCGGGCAGCTCGCTGTCGGAAGCGTTCGAGTCGCACGGGACTCTGTTTCCAGGCGTCTACACCGCGTCGCTCCTTGCGGGAGAGAAGAGCGGCAGCCTGGAACAGGTCATCCGTCGCTATGTGGCCTACGTGAAGATCGTGTCGGGGGTGAAGCGAAAGACCATCTCGGCGCTTGTCTATCCCGCCATCCTCCTCCTCCTCTCCTGCATCGTCGTGGGGATCATCGTGATCTGGGTCGTGCCGGAGTTCGGCGCGTTCTACGCGCAGTTCGGACGCGATCTGCCGCTGTCCACGCGCATCATCGTGTCGTTCTCCAACTTTGCCGGGACGTACTTCTTCCTGATGGTCCTTGGCGCGGCCGCGGCGGCCACGGCATTTGTCGCGTGGCTCAGGATGCCTGGGAATCGACGACAGTTCGACAAGTGGACCCTCAGGATCCCCATGGTCGGACCGATCGCGCAGAAGTTCTCGACCTCCCAGGCCTCGCGCACCCTGGCGACGTTGCTGAGCGGTGGCATTCCGCTCGTCAACGCCATCGACGTCGCCGCGCGTTCGATCAGCAATCAGTACATGGCCCAGCAGCTCACGATGGCGGCGCAGCAAGTGCGCGAGGGACGCGCGCTGGCCTCGGCAATGCTGCAGAGCGGCGCGTTTCCAGACGTCGCGATCAAGATGGTCGAGGTCGGCGAATCAACCGGCGCGCTGCAAGAGATGTTGAACAGCCTGTCGGAGTTCTACGACGAGGAAATCGACACGAGCCTCACGCGCTTCATTACCGTCGTGGAGCCCGCGCTGCTCGTGATCATGGGCATCGTCATTGCAGCCTTGCTCCTGTCGTTGTACATGCCGCTGTTCAACCTGTCGTCGATGATGAGTTAGAGGGGCCGGTTGCCACTTCCCGGTGAATCGGGCACTGGCCATTGGGACGGACCTCTGGAAGCGGGCGACTGAAAACTGCCGACTGACAACTGGAAACTGGAAACTGAATTTGGACACCAACCCATTGCCCGCGCCGCCGACCGAGGCCGAGCTCTACGTGGTCGGCCCGGAGCCGAACGACGCCGAGCACGCGGCCGAAGTCGCGCACGCGAAGCGCCTGGCGGAGCGATACCGCCTCGAGTTCGTGGACCTGTCGAAGTTCAACATCGACCACGAGCTGTTTCGCGCGATCCCGGCTGACCTCATGCTGCGGTACGGCTTCGTCCCGTATCACCGCGAAGGCAACTCGCTGGTCATTGTCGTGTCCGACCCGACGGATCTCCCGATGATCGACGAGCTGGGCGTCCTGCTCGCCACGCCGATCACGGTCACCGTCGGGACGCCATCGTCGATCCAATCGATCCTCAAGAAGAGCGAAAGCTCGCAGCGGGTCCTCGAAGACGCCACCGAGAGCTTCCAGCTGCAGATCCTGCGTGAAGACGAGGGCGGAGACGAATCGTTGACGGTCGAAAAACTGTCGGCGGACGCCAGCCCCGTGATCCGACTGGTGGACACCACCATCTACAGCGCGATCCAGCGGCGCGCGAGTGACATCCATATCGAGACGCAGGAAGACGCGGTCCACGTGAAGTACCGCATCGACGGGGTCCTCCAGCCGGCGATGCGCCCGATCGACAAGCGGTTTCACAGCACGATCATCTCGCGCGTGAAGGTCATGGCGGAGCTCGATATCGCCGAGAAGCGCGTCCCACAGGACGGCCGCTTCAAGCTGCGCATGCCGGGAAAGACGATCGATTTTCGCGTCTCGATCATGCCGAGCGTGCACGGCGAGGACGCGGTCATCCGTATTCTCGACAAGGAGTCGATCAGCGAGCAGTTTCACGAGCTGCGGCTCGACATCCTCGGGTTCCCCGAGGAAGAACTGCGCCGCTTCCGCAAGTACATCGCCGAGCCCTACGGCATGGTCCTCGTCACCGGCCCGACGGGCAGCGGCAAGACGACGACGCTGTACGCGGCGCTGTCGGAGATCAAGTCGATCGAAGACAAGATCATCACGATCGAAGACCCGGTCGAGTACCAGCTGCGCGGCATCACCCAGATTCCGATCAACGAGAAGAAGGGGCTGACGTTCGCGCGCGGGCTGCGATCGATCCTGCGGCACGACCCCGACAAGATCATGGTCGGTGAAATCCGCGACGCGGAGACGGCGCAGATTGCCATCAACTCGGCGCTGACCGGTCACCTCGTCTTCACCACCGTGCACGCGAACAACGTGCTCGACGTGCTCGGGCGGTTCCTCAACATGGGCGTCGAGGCCTACCAGTTCGTCTCGGCGCTCAACTGCGTGCTCGCGCAGCGGCTGGTCCGGAACATCTGCGTGCACTGCAAGCGCCCCGCGACGATCACGCGGGCCATGCTCGTGGAGGCGGCGCTCGATCCGGCGCTCGAGCACAGCGGATTGTTCTTCGAGGGGGCCGGCTGCATGGAATGCGGCGGAACCGGCTACCGCGGCCGGACGGCGATCTGCGAGCTGCTCGACCTCACCGACACCATCCGCGAGCTGATCCTGAGCCGCCGGCCGACATCCGAGATCAAAAAGGCCGCTCGCGACGAGGGCATGCGCTTCCTCCGCGAGTCCGCCGTCGCGCAGGTGCTCAAGGGCGTGACGACGTTGCGCGAAATCAACAAGGTGACATTCGTCGAATGAGTCTGACACTGCCGCGCTGGCTCTCGAACCGACCGCCCTCGGCCGCCGTTGAAATCACCGCCCGGCGCGTCACGGCCGCCGTGATCGCGCAGCACGGCGACACGCGGGTGCTGTCCGGGTATGCGGGCGAGCCGCTGCCTGCCGGCGCGGTCGAACCGGCGTTGAATGCCCCGAACATTCACGATCCCGCGGCCCTGACCTCGGCGATCAGGAGCGCGCTCGACAAGCTGACCGCGAGGCCGAAGCGCGTCGCGCTCGTGCTGCCAGACACGGTCGGGAAGCTGTCGCTCGTCCGGTTCGAGAAGGTCCCGCAGAAGGCGCAGGATCTCGACCAGCTGATCCGGTGGCAGGTCCGCAAGGCCGCGCCATTCAAGATCGAGGACGCCCAGATTGCGTGGGTGCCCGGAATCGAGCTTCCGGGCGGCGGCCGCGAGTACGTCGTGACAGTCGCGCGGCGCGACATCATCGAGGGTTACGAACGCGCCTGCCAGGCGGCCGGGGCGTACCCGGGCATCGTGGACCTGGCGACGGCCAATCTTGTCAACGCGGTGCTCGGCACCGACGGGCGCGCGATACAATCCGCCGACTGGCTGCTCGTGCACGTCGCGTTCGACTACAGCACGCTGGCGGTGGTGCGGGGCGCTGACGTGATCTTCTTCCGCACGCGCCCCTCGGAACGGGACGAGGACCTCGCGGATCTCGTGCATCAGACCACGATGTACCACGAGGACCGTCTTGGCGGCGGCGGGTTTTCGCGCCTCGTCCTGGCCGGCGCGTCGCTCCGGGGCCCGGAGGCAGCGGAGCGGTTGCGGCGGGACCTCGAGGCGCGGATCGGAATGAAGGTCGAGCCGCTCGATTTCCGTGGGGCCGTGGCGCTGCGCGATCGGATTGCCGCGTCGCCGGAACTGCTCGACAGCCTCGCGCCGGCCATTGGCGTGATTCTCCGGGAGCGGGTGGCGTAGTGTTTCGAACGAACCTCGCGACCCGCCCCTTCTACAACGAGCGCGCGGCACACGTCGTGATCGGCATTGCCGGCGCGATCGTGCTCGCGATCACCGTGCTGAACGTCGTTCGAATGGTCACCTTGTCGCGGCATAACAGCGAGCTCTCCGCGCGCATCAATACCGACCGCGCGGAGGCCGAACGGCTCACGAGCGAAGCGGGGCGCATCCGCCGCACGATCAACAAGGACGAGCTCGCACTGATTGTCGGCGCCGCCCAGGAAGCCAACGCCCTCATCGATCAGCGCACCTTTTCGTGGACGGAGTTTTTCAACCAGATTGAATCCACGCTTCCGCCCGACGTGATGCTGACGTCTGTCCGCCCGTCGTTCAAGGACGACACGACGTACGTGTCGATGGCGGTGCTGGCGCGTCAGGCGGTCGATCTCAACGAGTTCATGGAAAAACTCGAGGCAACGGGATCGTTCTCGGACGTGGTGCCCGCGTCGCAGGACCGGACAGACGACGGGCTGTACCGGGCGATGGTCGAGGGTGTGTACGTGGGGCGCCCGGCCGAGGCGGCTGCGCCCGCACCCCCGTCGCCGGAAGGCGTCCAGCCGCCGCGGGCGGGAGGGCGCTGATGACCACCTTCCGCCGCGTGCTCGCCGAGAAGCGGGCCTTGCTCGTTCCCCTCCTGGTTGCGCTGCTCGTGAACGTCGCCTTGTACGCCATCGTCCTCTATCCGCTGTCGAAGAAGGTGGCTGGTGGCGAACAGGAAGCGGGCGCCGCCACCGCCGCGCTCAACGCTGCGCGGCGGGACTTTGCCGCCGCACGCGCCACCGTCACCGGCAAGGAGCAGGCAGACGAGGAACTGCAGAAGTTCTACCTCGACGTGCTCCCCGCCGACATCCGCGGCGCGCGCCGCATTACGTTCCTGCGCATCGAGCAGCTCGCGCAGCAGTCCGGCCTGCGGCTCGAGCGCGAAACGTCCGATCCGAAACCGCAGCGCGAGAGCCGGCTCGTCAAGTTCATGTACAGGGCCTCGCTTTCGGGAGAATACCGGAGCATTCGACGCTTCATTCACACGCTGGAGACCGCCCCGGAATTCCTGGTACTCGAGAACGTGGACCTCTCGCAAGGGGAGGCCGAGGATCGCGCGCTCAACGTCGAGGTGGAGATCGCCACCTATTATCGGGCGGGGGACGATGGAAGCTGACCCGTCCGCCCAGCCCTCGGCCCGTCCGCGTCCCGCGCTGCTCATCGCCCTCGCGGTTGTCGCCGTGGTTGCGCTGGGTTCATGGCTGTCTCAAGGAAAGTCGGCTGTGCGGGCGACGACGCCGTCTAATCCTCGGACCGCGGCGAGACCCGGGAGTGTTGAAACCGTTGACCCGGCGGAACTGGACGTGCGGCTGGAGGACTTGAAGCAGTCGCGGCCCGACACCGAAGGGACGGATCGGAACCCGTTCAGGTTTTACGTCAAACCGCCGCCGCCTCCGCCCCCGTCGCCGGCGGCGTCAGGTCGCGGCCGTGGTGCGCCGCCCCCCGCGGTCGTGGCGTCCACGGGTCCGGTCGATCCGCCTCCGCCTCCGCCGATCCCGCTGAAGTTCATCGGGGTCATGGAAGTGCCCGGGCTCGGTAAGGTTGCCGCGTTCAGCGACTGCCGCATGACGATGCGCGGACGCGAAGGGGAAATCCTCGCCGGGCAGTATCGCCTCGTACGCATCGGCGTCGAGTCGGTGGTGATGGAATACGTTGACGGCCGCGGCCGGACGACCATCCGCATGTCCGGGCAGGAGTGCGTCGGTAAGTAGGCCCGATTGAACGGGCGTTCACATGGAGTGCCGGTGTTGAAGCACAGGCTGGTTGTTGGAATCGTCCTCACGGCGCTCGTCTCGGGGTGCGCCGCGGGGCGCGCGTTGCGCAAAGGCGACGAGGCCGCGCGCGCGGGCGACTGGGACTCGGCCGTGGTGCAGTACACAAGGGCGGTCCAGGAGAATCCGGACCGTGCCGAGTACAAGATCGCGCTCGAGCGTGCCACGCAGACCGCCTCGCGCGAACACATCAGCCGCGCGCACGAGCTCGAGTCGAAGGACCAGCTCGACGCCGCGCTGCTCGAATACAAGCGCGCGCTCGAGCTGGACGGGTCGAACCGCCTCGGAGCGGCCCGGGCGATCGAGCTCGAAAGGACGATCCGCGATCGCATCGAGGCCACGCGCCCCAAGCCCGCGATCGTCGGCCTGCGCGACGAGGCGCGCCGCGCGAGCACGCCGCTCCTGAGCCCGACGGCGCCGCTGCCGGTCATCAGCTTCGGCCCGAACGCAAGCGTCCGCGACATCCTGAATTTCATCGGTACCGCGACCGGGATCAACGTCACGTTCGACCAGCAGTACCTGGACAAAGCGTACACGGTCCGCCTCGAAGACGTCACGCTCGAGCAGGCGTTGCAGCAAATCACGGCGGCCAACCAGCTCTTTTACAAGGTCCTCAACCCGAAGACCATCATCATCGTTCCCGATAACGCGCAGAAGCACGCGCAGTACGACGACCTCGTCGTTCGCGTGTTCTACATTTCCCACGCGGACGTCTCGGAGCTCGCGCAGGTCATCAACACGATCATGCGCATTCCGACGATGCCTGTGCAGCCGACCTTGTTGCCGAACAAGACGGCCAACACGATCACCGTCCGCGCGACCGGGCCGGTCGTGGACGTCATCGAGCGGATCATTCGCTCGAACGACAAGCCGCGCGCCGAAGTCGTCATCGACGTCCAGATCCTCGAGGTGAACCGGAAACGCACGAAGGATCTCGGCCTGAACCTGAGCAACTATTCGCTGGGGCTGACGTTCTCGCCGGAGACACCCCCCAGCGGCTCGAATCCGACTTTCAACCTCAACACCATTTCGCAGGGAATCAGCACGGCCGATTTCTATCTGTCGGTGCCGACCGCCGTGGTGAAGTTCCTGGAGACCGACTCGCACACGAAGGTGATCGCCAAGCCCCAGTTGCGCGGCGCCGAGGGCACGAAGCTGACGCTCAACCTGGGCGACCAGATTCCCGTCCTGTCCACCGTGTTTGGCGCGCAGGTGCCAGGCGGGCTCGCGAGCGTGCCGCAGTCGTCGTTCAACTACAAGGACGTCGGCGTGAACCTCGAGATGACGCCGCGCGTGACCTACGAAGGAGAGATCGTGCTCGACGGGTTCATCGTCGAAAGCAGCGCGCTCGGGCCGAGCATCAGCGTGGCCGGACAGGATGTGCCGTCCTTCAGCTCGCGCAAGGTGGGCACGAAGCTGCGGCTTCGCGAAGGAGAGTCCACGCTGCTGGCGGGGCTGCTGCGCGACGAGCAACGCAAGATCCTCACGGGCTTCCCGGGGATCATGCGCGCGCCAATCCTGCGATCCCTGTTCGGCCAGACGCAGGACGAGGTCAACCAGTCGGACATCGTGATGCTGCTGACGCCGCACATCGTGCGCACGCACGAGCTGACGGTCGAAGACCTGTCGTCGATCTTCATCGGCACGCAGCAGAACGTGGGCCTGGGCGGACCGCCTCCGCTGATCGCGCCGCAGCCGGTGGACACGCCCGCACCGGGTCCGGCGGCCGCGCCCCCCGCCGGCGGCACGCAGCCCGGCACCGTGCCGGGGGTGCCGCGTTCGACGGCGAATCCCGAGCCGGGCGTCCCCCCGACCAATATTCCTCCGCCTCCCGGAACGTCTCCCGTGCCGACGCTGGTCACGTCGCTGCCCGCGGGGCCTGGCGCGCCGCCGCCGCCAGCGGCCGGGACACCGCCGGGGGCCGCGCCGGGGACCGGGACGCTTCCGGGATTCACGCCTCCGGGCGCGGGGGCGCCAGCGGGCGCGCCGAGAGATCCGGCCGCGACGCCGCCGTCGATGCCCGGCACCGCGGCGCCAGGCGCGTCGTCCGCGCAGGTGATCATCACGCCGCCGGGCACTGAATTCCGCGTCGCGGGCGGGCCCTACACCGTGCCGGTGTCGATCAACAACGCGTCGCGCGTGTCGGTGATGACGCTCACCGTCACGTTCAATCCGAACGTCCTGCGCGTACGCACCGCGCAGGACGGCACGTTCATGCGGCAGGGCAGTGTGGCGACGACGTTCACGCCGAGGATCGACGCCGCAACCGGACGAGTGGACATCGCGATCACCCGGACCGGCGACCAGGCGGGCGCATCGGGCGCCGGACTCCTCGCGGCGCTGGTGTTCGACGCGGTGGGCCCGGGCGGTTCGGTCATTCAGGTCAGCGGCGTCGCGAGCACTCCGGAAGGCGGCGCGATCAACCTGCAGTTCAATCCCGTGACCGTGACCGTGAGGTGAGCTGAGTTGACGGAGATGGCGAAGGAAACGCGGGGTTTCACGTTTATCGAGCTGCTCGTCGTCACGACGATCCTGCTGATCCTGGCGTCAGCGGTGATGCCGCTCGCGAAGGTGACGGTGCAGCGGCAGCGGGAGATGGAACTCCATCGCTCGCTGCGGGAGATGCGCACGGCGATCGACAAGTACAAGGACGCGGTGGACAACGGGCTGATTGGATCGGTGGACGTGAAGGTCGGCAGCGAAGGCTATCCGCCCGATCTCGACACCCTGGTCGAAGGCGTCTCGGTGGCGAACGATGCGTCCGGCCGGAAGCTGAAATTTCTTCGGCGGGTGCCGGTGGATCCGATCACGAACTCGACCGAGTGGGGCCTGCGCTCGTATGGCGACAAGCCCGACTCGACGTCGTGGGGCGGCGGGAACGTGTACGACGTCTTTTGCAAGTCCGAGGGCACAGCCCTCGACGGGTCGAAGTACCGCGACTGGTAGGGCATGGACGTGCTGAATTTCAGACGGCGGCGACAAAACGGCTTCACGCTCATCGAGTTGCTGATCGTGATTGCGCTCATCACGATCCTCGCGACGATGGGGATCGTGCAGTACAGGAATTCGATCCAGAGCGCGAAGGAAGCGATTCTGCACACCGATCTCTTCCGCATGCGAGATGCGATCGATCAGTACTATGCCGACAAGACCAAGTATCCTGCCTCGCTCGACGCGCTCGTGAGCGACGGCTACATGCGCAAGATTCCCGAGGATCCCATCACGAAGTCCGCCGACACCTGGCAGACCGTCCCCGCCGAACCCGATCCGGGCAACCCGTCATCCGAGCCCGGCATCTACGACGTCAAAAGCGGCGCGGCGGGGACCGGCCTCGATGGATCGGCGTATTCGGAGTGGTGAGTCAATCGCTAATCCCTAATCCCTAATCCTCGAATCCTGAGTTCTGATTGAGCCGCGGCCGGCCAGAGATATTCCGCGTACTGGGCGAAGCCGATACACCCGGAAGCCATCGACAGCGGCGCGCTGAACGTCAGCTGGAAGACAAAGAGGAACGCCAGCCAGCCGCCCACGCGGGGACCGTACATCGCGCGGAGGTAGCGCACCGGCCCGCCGGCCTGCGGCAGGGCGGCGCCAAGCTCGGCCCACACGAGGCCGTCGCAGACGACCAGCAGGGCCCGAGGATCCAGCCGACCATGGCCTGCGGACCGTGCATCGTCGCCACCATCAGCGGGATGGTGATGAACGGGCCGACGCCGATCATGTCGATCATGTTCAGCGTCGTGGCGTGCCACAGGCCGATGCCTCGAACGAGTCGGGGATCGTCTGCTGGGGCTATGGAGGCAGGGGTGACGGAATCAGCCGGCGGCATGTGCACAAATTCTACTCGTCCGGACCGCCGATCCGGCCGTCTCAAATGACAGTGAAACTATCAGCCACCGCCGCCGCGCCGGCCGCCGACGCCGGGCCGGATGCCGGGTACCGCGCCACCTATTCCGGGCCGGGTCCCGGTGCCCGGGCCGATGCCACGTGGCCCCGGGCCGCCTCGTCCTGGCATGCCCGGCGCGCGCTGGCCTCCGCCCGGCAGGACCGGCCGGTTGCTCACGCTGGTGAACAGGAACTGCCACTCGTTGTAGTGGGTGCCGGCACCCTTGTACAGGCGAAACGAGCTTTCCTTGCTCTTGCTTCGGACACCCATCATGCCGCCAGCCACCTGCCCGCCGGCGAATGGAGATTGAGGTTGGGAGGGGGACGCGGACGCCCGGCCGGAGGGGAGATCGCTCAGGCCTTTGATGTTCACTATGCGACTGTG
>JANNHC010000491.1:0-6096 GCA_031404215.1 Acidobacteriota bacterium | reverse complement strand
CGGCATCGGCCGGGGCCTGCCAGGCAGCGCCACTGCGAGCAATCCAGTCGCTGAGGGTGCGTGTGCCGTAGTCCACGTCGTACTTGATGCTGGCACCGGAACGAACCACGAAGCCGCTGGTGCGGGCATCGCGCGCGGCCGCGCCGGGATTGATCAGCGTGGTGAAATAACCGGGGGTGATTAAACTGCCATCCGGTTGCGCGATACGCTGCCGATCATTCATGTCCCGGTAACCGGACACCTGCTTGACCAGGAACGCCCCGGGCAACAAGGCATAGCGCGCCGGCAACAACGCGTACACCCCGGCCGTAAGACCCGGAATTCCGGAAAGGTAGACGCTGCTGCCCGGCAGCGGCGCGCCCGCCGCGAGATAGGTCTGCTGATCGTAAGGTGCGAACGCCGAACCGAGTCCGGGCAATATGGCGTAGCTGCCGTCGTACTCCGCGGCCGACGCCCGGATCACGGCCGAGCCGCTGGCGCTGTTGCGCGCGGCCGGATCGAGAATGTCGATCGACCGTCCGGGCGGACCGGGCGTGAATTCGTGTAGGCCTCGTTGAGTTCCCGGAGGTAGTCGTCTTCGTGCCGCGGGAGGTCGGGATTCGCGCGCTCTTTTTCACGGACGCGACGTTTCAGCACGTCGGTCGGAGTCTGCAGGTATATGACGAGGTCCGGGGACGGCACGTCCTCGGCCAGCAGCGCGTACAGCCGCTGATAGATGAACAGCTCGTTGTCGTCCAGGTTGAGGTACGCGTAGATCTTGTCGCGATCGAACAGGTAGTCGCAGATGGTGAGCTGGCTGAACAGGTCGCTTTGCCGCAGCGCGGTCTGCTGCCGGTGCCGCGAGAGCGTGAAGAAGAGCTGGGCCTGGAAGGCGGCGCCCGGACGTTCCGCATAGAAGTCCGCGAGGAACGGGTTCTCCGTTTCGTCGAGGACGACCGTCGCGTCGAGGCGCGATCCGAGACGATCGGCGAGCAGCGATTTGCCGACACCGGAGGGTCCTTCGATGGCGATGTATCGGAAGTCCAGAGTTCCAGCCTCAACCGCGAGGGCCGTGGTTCCCCGCCGTGTGGCGAAGTATAGCCAAAGCCCCCGGGGGATTGCGATAGCATTGTCGAGTGCGAATCGAGCGGATCGAGTTGCGGCTCCTGCGCCTTCCGCTGGTTCGTTTCTTCGAAACGAGCTTCGGCCGGATTCACGACCGCACATTTGTGCTCGTCACAGTGGAGGAAAACGGGCTGACGGGTCTTGGAGAATGCGTCGCGGACGCGCATCCGTTCTACAGCTCCGAAACGACGCGCACAGCCTGGCACATCATCGCGGAATTCATCGCGCCGCTCGTGCTCGGCCGCGCGTTTTCTCATCCGCGTGAGGTCTTCGGCGCCCTCGGCGCGATCAGGGGACATCACATGGCGAAGGCGGCGGTGGAGATGGCGGCGTGGGACTTGTTCGCACGGCAGCTGGGCCGTCCTCTCGCCGAGGTGCTTGGCGGCAGCCCAGCCCTGATCCAGCGTGGGATTGCGTCAGGCGTGTCGATCGGCATTCAGGATTCGCTCGAGCAACTCGCCGAACGCGTCAGTGCGGAGCTGGAGGCGGGTTACCGCCGCGTCAAGATCAAGGTCAAACCGGGCTGGGACCTCGACGCCGTTCAACTCATTCGCGCGCGTTTCGGCTCGATTCCGTTGATGGTGGACGCCAACGCCGCGTACCGGCTGAGCGACGCGGACCATCTCGGACGCCTCGATCAGTACGAGCTGATGATGATCGAGCAGCCGCTCGACTACGACGACATCCGGGACCACGCGCGGCTGCAGGACCGGATCCGGACGCCCATCTGCCTCGACGAATCGCTGCAGACGCCGCGCGTGGCCGAAGAGGCACTGGCGATGGGTGCGTGCCGGATCATCAACATCAAGCCTGGCCGCGTCGGGGGACACGCGCAGTCGATCCGCATGCATGACATGGCGGTCGAGCATGGGGCTCCGGTCTGGCACGGCGGCATGCTCGAGAGCGGCATCGGCCGCGCGCACAATATTCACCTGTCCACGCTGCCGGGTTTCACGCTGCCCGGAGACGTGGCCGCCAGCCGGCGATACTTCGCGCCCGACCTGATTGATCCCGAAATCGAGGTCCGGCGAGACGGTACGATCGCGGTGCCACGCGGCGCCGGCATCGGCGTCAACGTGATCGCGGATCGCATCGCCGCGGCATCCATCGAGCGCCTGGAGCTTCGGCCGGCTTAGACCGTTATGAAAGACATATCCCTCGTCATCACGATTCGAACCGCCGCCCTGGCCGCCACCGTGCTGGCGTGCGGATGCGCCAGCGCGCCGCCGGCGGTTTCGTCCGCGCCCAGGATTTCGTTCGAGCAGAAGACCGCCTGGATGCTCGAGCTCGAGGACCGCCGCATCCTTCGCCTCGATCCGCCGCCCGCGCCTCCACCGGTGGTGACGCCGCGGGGCCGCCGAACCCCTCCTCCGGCTCCTGCGCCAGCGATCACACGCGATCTGGCGACCCTCATCGCCGACCCTGAGGCGCGTATCCGCCGCCGTGCGGCGATCGCGATCGGGCGCGTCGGATTGCCCGAGGGCATCAAACCGCTGACCGCCGCACTTGCGGACACGGATCCGGAAGTGCGCGAGATGGCCGCGTTCGGCTTGGGACTCATCGCCGATGTCGTGGCCGCCCCCGACCTGACGAAGGCGCTCGCTGATGGCTCGCCGATTGTTCGCGGCCGTGCCGCCGAAGCGCTCGGTCAGATCGCGCTGACCCAGCCGCAACAGATTGAGGCCGGCGCGCGCAAGGAGGTGGCTGATGCCGTAGGACGCGTGGCGGCCGAGTACGCCCGTGGGCCTGTCGTGGCCCAGATGCGGCCCGACGACGACCGCTGGCCCGCAGCCCCGGAGGCGGAGGCGTTCCGCCTTGCGACCTATGCGCTGGTCCGGCTCCGTGCCTACGAGCCCCTCGCGGCTGCGCTGCTCGACCCGGACGGCCGTCGCGTGACCAACTGGTGGCCCGCGGCGTACGCGCTCGGGCGCATCGAAGACAAGCGGGCGCAACCCGCGCTGCTCGCGATGCTCAAGGGCCCCGGAAAGTACTCCGTCGCGTTTGCCGCGCGGGGCCTCGGCGCGCTCAAGGACCCGGCGGTCGTCGAGCCGCTGATTGCGCTCCTCAACGTGCCGGAGACGCCGCTCGAAATCGTCGTATCGGCCGTTCGCGCGCTGGCCTTGATTGGCGATCGTCGTGCCGTCGCGCCGCTGGTCAGGCTCGCGACCGATGCGGCGGACCCCAACATCCGGCTGCAGGCGGTCACGGCGCTCGGGACGCTCCGAGCCGTCGAGGGCCAGCCGGTCGTCCAGGATTTGTTGACGGATTCCTGGCCGGCGATGCGCGCCGCGGCGTTGCGGGCCGCGGCGGCGATCGATCCGGAGAGTTTCGTGCTCGTGCTGTCCGGCATGGAACCCGACACGCAATGGACCGTTCGAGCGGCGCTGGTGGACGTGCTCGCGACGATGCCGCCGGACGTCGCGCTCGAGCGGGTGCGATCGATGCTCCAGGACGAGGATCGGCGCGTGGTGCCTTCGGTGCTGACCGCGCTCGCGCGGCTGAAGGCGCCGGATGCCGCGGCCCTCGCGCTTGCGCAGCTCAAGGAGCCCGACTTCGTCGTGCGATCGACGGCAGCCCGGATCGTCGGCGAGCTGAAGCCGGCGGGCGGGGAGGACGCGCTCCGCGAGGCGCTCGTGCCGGCGCAGGGCGATTCCGCGATCGACGCGCGTGCGGCGATCGTGTCCGCACTGGCCGAGTACGGCGCCGCGGGCCTCGCGAGCGTGAAAGAGGCCGCAGCCGACAGGGACTGGGCGGTGCGCATGCACGCGGTCGAGCTGCTCGCGACACTCGATCCGGCCGGCGATTACCGCGCCTCGATCCGGCCCGCGCCCGGGACTCCGATCGCGGCGTACGACGATCCCCAGCTCATCGCGCCGCCCTTCTCACCGCACGTCTTCATCGAGACGGCGAGGGGGACGATCGAGTTCGAGCTGGCGGTTCTTGACGCGCCGCAGACCGCGCGCAATTTCGTGGTGCTCGCGCGCAAGGGCTTCTTCAACGGCCTCCAGATTCACCGCGTGGTGCCGAACTTCGTCGTGCAGGACGGCGACCCGCGTGGCGATGGAGAAGGGGGACCGGGCTACACGATCCGGGACGAGCTCAACGAACGGCCGTTCGTGCGCGGCACCGTCGGCATGGCGCTGTCCTCGAAAGACACCGGCGGCAGTCAGTTCTTCATCACGCATTCCCCGCAGCCGCATCTCGACGCGCGCTACACGGCGTTCGGCCATGTCGTGAACGGCATGGAGGTCGTCGATCGGATTCAGCAGGGGGATACGATTCTGCGGGTGCGGATCTGGGACGGGAAATCGATGCAGTAAGTAGCGGGCGCGGGACGCGGCGTACAAGAAAAAAGGGGGCGACGGCCGCCCCCTTTTTAGCGGGAGAGGCAGCTACCGCTTCTTGCCGCCCTTTTTCTTCCCGCCCTTGGCTGTTTTCTTGGCCATTGCGCTTATCCCCCCCTTCACTCGTGAGATTCCGATCGCGAGGGGCTGTCTCCGCCATCGCAGCGCCGCTGCCTCCTGGCACGTCGGCCTGCCTCTGTCGGTGCCCGTCGCCTCTTTGCTAACTCCCGCGTGGCGCGGGAGGCCTGCAGCAAAAAATTGGGGGTGTCATCGTTCGACACCCCCAGTCGTCAGGCGGAGCGCTTAGCGCTTCTTCCCGCCCTTTTTCTTTCCGCCCTTAGCAGTCTTCTTCGCCATGATTCCTCCTTGGAACTTGGCAGCTCAGCTGATTAAACGACGACCGACCGTCACCACAGGTGGGCTGAGCGATCCACCCTCATACAAGATGTAGATTATGGATGAGAAAATCTTTGTGTCAAGCACAAAGTGCATGGAATGTCAAAAAAAGGCACACCAATTTTCTCGGCGGCATCACAGGTGAACTGTAGTGCTGCGTCGAATCACGCCGGTGCAGACCGAACGGCGAATGTGACGATCGCAGGGACGTGCGCGGTGCGCCGGGTCGATCGCGACGGCGGCATGGCGACTGCGATCGGACCAGCGTTGACGTGCGGAGATCGATCGACGCCCGTCAGCAGGCGAGACGATCCGCGTTCATCGACTCAGGCGCGTGAGCGCGCGCGTGGCCGCGGCGCGCGTGTCCGCGGCGGCCCCGAAGAGCGTCGCGGCCGTCCGGTAGTAAACGATCGCCCGGGGGCGGTGGCCGACCCGCTCGAGGATGCGCGCCGCTTCGAGGTACGCGTTGCCGAGGATCGGCGGGGGACAGGTGCGGGCGGAACGGATGGCGTGCTCGAAGTGCGCAAGCGCGCCGTGATCGTCTTTCCGCGTCTGCTGCACGCGACCGAACCGATAGCGCGCGACGGGATCCGATTCGTTGAGCGCCAGCGATGCCTGCAGCGACGCGGCGGCGCCGGCAAGATCGTTGCGCTCGAGCTGCCGCCAGCCCTCGAGGGACAGCCGGTACGCGGTCGCCCGCTTGGGATCGGGCGTGCGGCGCAACCGCTCGCCGGCCTGCGTTCTGACGTGATACGGATCGGGCGACACCGCCGAGGCGGCCGCCGCCCGATACGCCTCACTGGCGGCCGCGCGAAGACCCAAGCGGTCGTACGCTTCGCCCAGCCGGAAATGTGCCAGCGGCAGCGACGCGTACGGCGCCGAGGGCCGCAGCGCGACCACCGCCTGGAGCATGTCTATCGCATCGTCTGTCTGCTGGAGGACCTCGAGCTGACGGGCGACGCCGAGGCGGGCCTGCACTTCGCTCGACGCCGGCGCGTTGGCGCGGTGCTCCCGCGCCGCCGCGAGCAGCGAACGCCACGTCGCCAGGCTGGCCGTCACGTCGTGCAGATAGGCATCCTGGATCTCGGCGGTCTGCGCGATGAACAGCGGATTGGCCGGGTAGCGTTCGTGCGTATGTGGCGGATGTTTCTGAATGGTTGCATTGCCAACTTTCGCTATGGAGACATGCGGCTCTATCATGTCCTCTTTACGAATGGACTGAACAACACGATGCCTCTCACACGCGAGCACC
>JANNHC010000490.1:0-1536 GCA_031404215.1 Acidobacteriota bacterium | reverse complement strand
TGCCGGCCAGCAGAATGGGAAGATCCTCGTGCGAGTGGGCGTCCGGATCCGCATCTGAGATGGGAGCGCTCAGGAACGTGATGAAGGGTTCGCGAGTCACGCTGGCCGTGAAGTTTGAGGCGCCGATCGTGCGCACGAACAGTCCCTTCCGGCAGGACAACATCGTGACCTTGCTTGACGTGGACGTCGAGGAGGCGCTCTTCAGCAAGCAGATCGGCATGCTCGGGGTGACGCCCGTGACCTTCGACGAGCTTCTGACGGCGTTTGCAGACCTGCCCGGGGTCACGCTTGCGCACCATCACACCGTGACCGTGGACTTTCAGAACCCTTCTGCTACGCCACAGAGCCCGCCGGCGCAGGGGCCGCCCGATACGGACATATTCCTCGCGTCGTTGGCCGGTACGAATGGCAAGCTGTCGATTGGCACGCCCACGAACATCTCGAACAACCAAGGCTACGACAACCAGCCGTCGTTCACGCCGGATGGCCAAGCGATCCTGTTTTCTTCCGCGCGCGGCGGGGCCGCGGTCACTCGCAGCGCGCCCGCATCCCCCTCGGCGCTGTCGCAGACCGACATTTACCGCTACGACATCGCCGCCCGTCGGGTCTCGCGCGTCACGACCACGCCCGAGGGAGAGTACTCACCGACGGTCATGCCCGATGGGTCGCACATCTCTGTCGTCCGCGTCGAGGCCGACGGTACCCAGCGCTTGTGGCGCCTGTCGGGAAATGGTGTGGAGGCTGAGTCGTCTGTCATCCTGGCCGAGATCAAGCCCGTCGGCTATCACGCGTGGATAAACGACCGGACGGTCGCGTTGTACGTGCTTGGCGATCGTGGGCAACCGGCGACGCTGCAGGTCGGCGATACGATGACGGGCAAGGCTGCACTGATCGCCACCAATATCGGCCGATCGATTCAGCGGATGCCGTCCGGGGCCATCAGCTTCGTGCAGCGCGAATCCGCCGCGGGCGACGGGCCGCCCGCAATGATCACCCAGCTGCTCAACGCGATGGCCTCGCCGCGCGGGTCGATCGGCACGGCCCCGCTGATACGGCCCGCCGCCGGCGCCGCCGACCCGTTCCTTGCGTGGACCCCGGACGGAACACTCCTGATGGCGGTGAACTCAACTGTTTACAGATGGCGGGCCGGCGAAGTGGACTGGACCGTGGTCGCTGACCTCGAGCCATTCGGGTTGCGAGACGTCTCGCGTCTCGCCGTAGCCCCAAACGGGGATCGACTTGCGATCGTCGCGCAGCGCAAATGAGGAACGTCGATTGCAGCCTCGTCACGCTGGAGGCTAACCAAATGGGTTTGCGGGAAAAGTACGCATACGCAGTTTCAACGGCAAAAGGGAAGTTCGACGGCAGCGCGCAGGAACAGGACGGAAAGCTTCATTTCGTCGGTTCAGTAAAGACAGAAGAAGACAAAAACGAACTCTGGACGGCGATCAAGACCATTCCGGAGTGGCGGAATGAGGTCGTCGCGGACATCAAGGTGACCGGTGGCCACGGTGCGTCGGCGAAGACAGCAACCGG
>JANNHC010000489.1:0-2976 GCA_031404215.1 Acidobacteriota bacterium | reverse complement strand
CCCACGATTCAAGTACTCCGTCATCGCCGTCCAATCGATCTTCAACTTGCCGAGTGTGGCTTTGTCCTTGAACCGGTCAGCTACACGTTGCAGCTCTCGATGGACGGACTTACGTGGGGCGCCCCGGTCGCCCAGAATGCCGGTGAAACGCCGACGACCATCGCCACATTCAAGCCCAGCGCCGCGAAGTTCATCAGGATCACCCAGACAGGCACCGCAACAAACAGCGAGCTCTGGGGCATCCAACAGGTGCGGATTTACGAGGCGCGCACCGCGACAGCGGGGAGACAGGTGAGATAAGCGTTATCTCCGCCCTCGTCAGTACAGAGTAAACGCGTACAACGTATCTCCCACGGCCACGAGGACGTACTGCCGCCCGTCGAGCCTGTAGGTTTGTGGCGGGCGGCACATTTCGAGCGCGTGCGACCTGAGCCCACGGCCGAGGGCCCTGAGCTTTGAGCCCTGAGCCGCCCTGAGTCCTATTTTCGCAGCTGCTTCCAGTTGTCTAGGCAGTGTTTGACCATCCCGAGCTCGCCGTCTGGCCCGCCGGTTTCCTGCTCGATGAGGTAGTACTCGACGCCCCCATCCTTCTCGGCGGCATCGAAAATTTTCTTCCACGGCGCGTCCCCCTCCCCAAATGCGACGGCGTAGCCGCGTCCCGGCGCCCAGTCCTTGCAGTGGACGCTCTTGATGCGGCCGGGGTGCGCGTTGATCCACGCGACGGGATCGGCGCCGACCTCGAGGCACGTGCCGACATCGAACTGAAGGACGACGTCTTTCGGCGTGCCGGCGGCGATGATGTCCATCGGTCGTTGACCGTCCAGGGGACGCCACTCGACCTGGTGGTTGTGATAGCCGGTGGCCATTCCGAGCGGCTTGAGCTTGTCGGAGATCGACGTGAGCTGGGCGGCGAGGCCCTTCCAGGCGTCGATCCCGGTGGCGCGGGGCGCGCTCGCCATGATCACGTATTTGCTGCCGATGATCTGATTCAGCTCGATGGCCTTTTTCAGGCCCTCCTCGGTAAACGACGGTCCGTTGTTGTGCGTCGAGGGACACTTGAGCCCGACGTCGTCCATGCGCTTTCGAACGTCTTTCGCAATTTCTGGCGTCCAGTTGAGGTACGGGGCGTAAAATTCGACCACCTCGTATCCCATCTTGCCGACGGCGGTGATGGTGCCGGGCAGATCTTTCGCCAGCTCGCCGCGGACGGAGTAGAGTTCCAGTCCGACAGGCACTTTCGCCGCCGCTGCCCGCAGGGACGCGGCCGCGAACGGAAGCGCGGCGGTCATGCCGAGAAATGCGCGTCGTGAGAGAGATTCTGATGTGGCCATGGGCGAAAAGATATCATGGCGGCTTCGAAGTTTCACGGTTTTAGGTTCTAGCGTTTTGGGGTTGTAGGTCGAGGTTATTGGTCTGGTTGTCTGGTTGTCGGTTGTGGAGTGGGGTTCGGTATTGTTCCGCCGGAGGAGAGATGTCGAAGCGATTAGGGGTCGCGGCGATCGCGCTGATGTTGGTGGGGATCGGGGCGCATGGGCAGCAGCCGGCTCCGCCGCAGCCCGCGCCAAATCCGTCGAATCTTGGGTCGGACGCGAATGGGAACCCACTTCGGCGGGCGTCGAAGACGGGACACGTCTCGAACTACGACGAGGCCAAGGTGCCGCCGTACACGTTACCCGATCCGCTCGTGATGGCCGACGGCCGCCGCGTGACGGACGCGGCCACGTGGATGACTCGCCGGCGTCCGGAAATCTTGCGGATCTACGAAACGGAAATCTTCGGACGCATTCCGGCCAATACGCCGAAGGTGACCTGGGAGGTTGTAGACAGCGGCGAGCCGGCGAAAGGTGGCACTGCGGTCATGCGGCGAGTGGTCGGGCGGATTGGCCCCGCCGCCGACGGCCCGCGCATCAGCATGACGATCCATACACCGGCGAAAGCCGGCAAGCCGGTGCCGCTGATCCTGCTCGTCAACTTCGGCGGTGGACCGCAGGTTGAAGGACGTCCCAACCCGCAGTTTGCCGAGCCGCCTGTCGCGGCCGACATCCTCGCGCGCGGCTGGGGCTACGCGATGGTGGGCTACAACGACATCCAGCCGGACCGGCTGAATACCTTCAACCACGGAGTGATTGGCCAGACGCTGGCTGCCGGCCAGCAGCCCAAGCCGGATGAGTGGGGCACGATCGGGGCCTGGTCGTGGGGCGTGAGCCGCATCATCGACTACTTCGAGACCGACAAGCTGGTGGACGCGAAGAGGATTGCCGTGCAGGGTCACTCGCGGATCGGCAAGACCGCCCTCTGGGCCTCAGCGCTGGACGAACGCATCGCCGCGGTCTACGCCAGCTGCTCCGGCGAGATGGGAGCCGCCCTCGCACGCCGGGACTGGGGGGAAACGGTGGACGACATGGCGCAGAACTTCCCCTACTGGTTTGCGGGGAATTTCCAGAAATACGCGGGCCACTGGATCGACATGCCGGTGGATGCGCACATGCTGATCGCACTCAGTGCGCCGCGCCCCGTGTTCATCACCGGCGGCACGGCCGATCAGTGGGCCGATCCGGTCGGCGAGTTCCTCGCGGGGGTGGCGGCGGGTCCCGTCTATCGCCTCCTGGGGAAAAAAGACCTCGGCGCCACGCAAATCCCGGCGCTCGACTCGCCGCTCACGAAGGGTGACATCGGCTGGCATTACCACACTGGCGGCCACGCCGCTACCCCAGCCGACTGGAGCGCGTTCCTGGAGTTTGTGGCGAAGTACTTCTAATCGACGCGTGTTCACTGTCGAACTGGACGGGCGGACGGCAGGCACGAAGCCACACGAAGGCCACGAAGAGCACGAAGGGCGGCAGTCGATCGCAGCCACGGTTCCATCTGGCCTGGCCAACCTCGTACGCATCGACTCGTGTCTTCTCGCTGCAGTTACCTGTTCTAAGGTGTTGACGATCGTCCGAGTCTGAATGGTCTGCTTCGTGGCCATCGTGC
>JANNHC010000488.1:0-6050 GCA_031404215.1 Acidobacteriota bacterium | reverse complement strand
GACGTCAACGACACGGTTGAGCGCTCGTTCAACAAGCCGGCGGAAAAAAAGGACCACGTACCGATCTCGCGCAGAGAGCGCCGAGCGCGCGGACAAGACAACTGAAGAGCCGCTGCCAGGACGTTCCGCCGATCCGAGCGGATCTCGCAACCTTCGACTGGCCGGCCCGCAGGCCGGCCTCGGCGGAACGTGGTCCGCTGCGATCTCTGCGTCCCTCTGCGAGAGATCGTCTTCTTCACGCGCTTGGCGCCTAGCGACGAAGGACCACGCCGACCGAGGCGGTCATGTATCGCAGGTAGACCCGCCCGATCGCTACGGGAGGATCGCCCTCGTCCGACCGGGAGAGGCTGCTGTGATACCGGAGGTCGAAGCGGAGACCGGTTCGTGTCGAGAGAAATCCGATCGCGCCGCCGCCGATATTGAACGAGGGAATGTTGCGGTTGTCCGGAAACACGTCCTCCGTCCTGGATGTGTGGATGAGACCCACCCCGCCTGAGATGAACGGACGCAGGGAATATTCGGTCCACCGTCGTGGAGTGGTGACCACGACGTTGCCCATAGCGGCGATAGACCGGCTGCGATTGACCAATCCTGCAGTTTCGCCCGTGAAGATTCCCGGTGTCCACACGACCAGGCCCTCGACCCCGACCACGCTGCTGCCCAGGAGCGCGACCGAGCCGCCGAAATTACGATGCACCTTTCCGGCGGCATCGTCGGGATCGATGAGGCTCGTCTTGCCGAAAAACGTCGCGCCCACCATCGGCGTGAAATGCCATTCCGCCGCCGCGGCCCGTGGCAGGATGACGACAAGCAGGCAGCAGGCTGCGACAGCCCTCAGCATCGCAGCCACGACCTAGTGTCCCGTCACCGTGGATCGTGGCACAAGTCCCGGGCGCGGCGCCCGGCTGGCAAGACGCGACGACCGAGAATACTGGGCGTATGTGAGGGAGGAGCAACGCGGCCGGCCGGGATGCCCCGCCCGGGAATCATGTCGCGAACCACGGTGACGGGACACTAGGTGACAAGTCTGAGGAAGAGCGTGGCAAAGAGCGAGCGCGTCGCATTTCCGGACGACAGTTGAAATGGCGAACTCAGGCGGTCGCTGTTGGCGAGAAGGATGAAAGTCAGCTTCCGCTCGGGCAGCTTCAGGATCAGCGAGGAATAGGCGTTTGGAACCAGGCCGAAGTGCCACACGACGCGCTCGCCTCGGTGGCTTTGCACGAACCAGCCCAGCCCCATTGGCGCGACCGCGCCGTTGCGCATGGTGACCGGCGACCACGCGGCGTCGATCGTGTCCCGGAGCAGGAGAGTCTCGGTGTCGAGCTCGGCGTCGAGTCGCGCGAGATCGCGTACCGTCGAGACCAGCCCGCTGGACGCGGTGATGGGAAACGGCGGCATCTCAAGCCGTTCGGGTCGGCCGCGGCTGTCGACTCTGTAGGGGATCGCCATGCGATCCAGCACCGCACGGTAGCGCTCGATATCCGCCAGGTCGAACTGGCCCGCCGGCAGCACATCGTCCGAATGCCAGAAGTCGGTGCCCGGGACCGAGTCCCGCATGGCGACCCTGTCCAGCAGATCCGCCACGCTCTTCCGATACGGCTGCGAAGCGCACCGCTCCAGGACCGACGTCAGCTGCGAGTACCGTTCCAGGCTGTACAGAAACGGTTCCTCGGTGTTCGCCGATGTATGACTGAGAAGATCGCGCAGCGTGAGGTCGGCGTTGTCCAGCGTGAGGCCATATCGCCGAAGGGGCTCGTTGAGGTCGAGCTTCCGCTGCTCCACGCACTGCAGGGCCAGCACGGCCGCGAAGGCGCCGCTGATGTCGCCAATCGCGTAGGGAGTGTCGGGCGTCGCGCGAATGCGCGCCGCGACGTTCTGGAACCCATAGCCCTTCTCCCAGATGACGACCCCGTCGCGGACGACCGCCGCCGACATGCCTGGAATGTCTGCCTGCTGGCGCAGAGATTCGAGATACGCATCGAGCACGGGAAGGGCGCCGAACGGAGTAAAGACCGGCGGCTGCTGCCCGGCGGCGCCAACCGCTGCCAGGACAACCGCGAGACCGGTGGCCGCAAGGAATCGCCGCATGTCAGCGCATGAAAGTAAACTTCGCCAACCCCACGACATCGTCGGCCTGCCACGGCCACACAAATGACATGTTGCGGGGGGTACTGTGGGCGCGCACGCGGACGTAGTATTCGCCGTTGACCTCGAGCGCGACGCTGCGGAACAGCGGAAGTTTCTCGAACTGGTCCGTGAGCCACGTCCACACCGACTCTTCACGTTCCATCGTGTCCGCGCGATCCATAAGGCCGTCGATCATGCGCGTGACGGCGTACCGGCGCGTAAGGTTGTCGTAGCGGACCGTTGCGGTGACGACGGCGGACGCGAGGGTGCGATCGATCCAACCCGCGGAACTGCGCCGCAGATCGATCTTGTAGACCAGGCTGACGGTCAGGCCGCTGTGAATGGCGGTTCGTATCTCGTCGGTTGGTTCCTGTGCGAGCTTGAAGGAGACGAGGACGTCGCCTCCACGCGCCAGGGGCGCAATCTGCAGGATCTGGCCGTCTGGCGGGGCGGCCGCCAGGACGGACAACAAGGCGAGGGTGGCGAACGGCAGCATACGCGGAGATGTCATCATACCGGCAAAGCCACGCAATGCCTAGAGGAACGGGCGGTTGCTGGCCGGCCGCGCCGCGCGCCCGAATGCCGGCCGTGATGCTATGCTCTGGCCGCTGGGAGGCTTCCGGAATATATGTGGCGACTTCTCCCGTTCCTGGTGCTGTCCTTGGCCGCGTGCAGATCCACGGCGGATCCGGCGCTTCCGCTTGGCGCCCAGGCGCCCCCTTTCGCCCTCCTCGGTATCGACGGCAAGACCCATTCCCTCAGCGACTACGCGAACAGCCCGGTACTGGCGGTCGTCTTCACCTGCAATCACTGTCCCGTCTCGCAGCTGTATGAAGGCCGGCTCAAGAGGCTTTCCGAAGACTATCGGGGCAAAGGCGTCACCCTGGTGGCAATTAACTCCGATCATCCCGGTTCGGTGCGCGCGGACCAGCTGGCGTACACGGACGTGGGCGATTCTCTCGGCGAGATGAAGACCCGGGCGGCGTACCGCCGCATCGAGTATCCGTATCTCTACGACGGCGACACACAGGCGGTCGCGCGGCGCTTCGGCGTCAAGGACACGCCCCATATTTTTGTGTTCGATCGGAACCGCACGCTGCAGTACCGGGGCCGGATTGACGACAACGTGAACGAGTCACTGGTCAAGACGCGGGATGCACGCAGCGCGATCGAGGCGCTCCTGGCCGGCCGGCGAGTTCCGGTCGCGCGCACCGTCGCGGCGGGTTGTCCCACGGCGTGGCTGTCGGAGCAGGCAGGCCACGAGGGGGCCAGCGGAGACGCGGGGCCGGTGACGCTCGACATGGCCGGCGCGGACGATCTGAAGAAGCTCCGCAGCAACGGGACCGGCAAGTTGCTGGTCGTGAATTTCTGGGCGACCTGGTGCGCGCCTTGCGTCACCGAGTTCCCCGAGCTCGAGGCGACATTTCGCATGTACCGCGGGCGCAACCTGGGGTTCGCCGCCGTCTCGATCAATGATCCGGAGGACAAGCCACAAGTGCTGGCGTTTCTCCGGCAACGGCACGCGTCGGGTGTCAATCTCCAGTTCGGGACGCCGGACACGTCCGGTCTGCAGGCGGCGTTCGATCCCCTCATGCCGGCGGCCGTGCCGTTCACGCTCCTACTCGCACCGAACGGCGACGTCCTCCACCAGCAGCTGGGCGAACTGGACATTCTGAAGCTGCGCCGCGCGATTCTGGCCAATTTGCCGGACGACAAGATGTACCCGGGCCTGCAGGCTTACTGGTCTGGGAATTGAGATCCGACTCATCACGCGCCTTCATTGACGAGCGAGGGAAACCATGAACCGACGACCACACTCGCACCATCGACGTCCGGCATTGCTTGCGATCTGCGCGGCGTTCGTCTTTGCCACGATTGCCTTCGCCTGGCCACAGAGCCCGCCCGCGGGCCCGGCGCAGGGACGAGGTCGCGGTATCCAACCGAACCTCGAGCATCCTATTCTCCCGATTGGATCGCCGGCGCCGGATTTCTCACTCCCGGGCGTGGACGGCAAGGTTCACAAACTGGCCGAGTACGCCCGGGCCAAGGTTCTTGCGGTCGTTTTCGAATCCAATCACTGTCCCGTGTCGCAGCTGTATGAAGGCCGTATCGAAAAACTCTACAACGAGTATCGAGGGAAGGGCGTCGCGTTTGTCGCGATTAACCCGAACAACCCCAAGTCGATTCGGTTGAATGAGCTTGGCTACACGGACGTGACCGACTCGCTCGAAGAAATGAAGATCCGGGCGAAGTTCAGGGGCCGCGAATGGCCGTACCTCTACGACGGCGACACGCAAGGGGTCTCGATCAAATTCGGCGTCGTCGCCACCCCGCACATCTATCTGTTCGATCAGGACCGCAAACTGCAGTACCAGGGACGTCTGGACGACAACCAGCGCGAGGAGCTCGTCAAGTCGCAGGACGCGCGCAACGCGATTGACGCGCTGCTCGCAGGGAAACCGGTCCCGGTCGCGGAAACCCGGGCGTTTGGCTGCACCACGAAGTGGATGTCGAAGGCGACCGGAGTCGATGAGGAGTGGGCGAAGATTCAGGCTGAACCGGTCACGCTGGACCCGATCGGCGTGGAGGATCTGAAGAAACTGCGCGCAAACGGGACCGGCAAGGTGCTGCTCGTCAACTTCTGGTCCACAGGGTGTGCCGCATGCGTCAGCCAGTTTCGCGATCTGGAAACCACGTACCGGATGTACAGGCTGCGGAGCTTTGATTTCGTCACGGTCTCGACAAATCCTCCCGGCGAGCAACCCGCAGTCCTCGAGTTCCTCAAGAAGCAGTACGCGTCGAGCCCGAACAAGCAGTTCGCGTCCGCCGACACGAACGCCCTCCAGTCAGCCTGGGGCGCCACGTGGAAGCCGGGATCCCCTTTCACCGCGGTCATCGCGCCCGACGGCAAGGTGCTATACCAGAAGGAAGGCAAACTCGACATCCTGGAATTGCGGCGAGCGATCCTGGCGAATATGCCGGACACGAAGTCGTACTTCGGGCAGCAGGCTTACTGGCAGTCAGCGGTTGCAGACAGGAGCAAGAAATGAGGCGGTAGACGATTGAAAACGTTCAGCGTTCTCGGTCTGGTCGCCGCTCACCGACACGGCGCACCAGGTGACAATCGCCTCGCCGACGCTGAGCGAGACGGTCATCACGACACCCCTCATGCCCGGACTCGAGCTGACCGGACGCTATGGCCGGGGGGGCGTGTCCGATAGCGGATCTTCTGTGACCCTCGGCGGAGGACGGCCCCGCCTCTAATGTTTCCTATCGTCCGCAGGACTGAGCTGCGTTTGGTCGAATCCCCTCTCTCTCCGAAACCCCAGCATCAACATCAAGCAGCTGTAATCACCGCGCAGGTTCGTCGGATCACTGCCCACTTTCGCGTTGGCGTGGCCCGCGTATCGAGCTATGTTTCGTCACGGCAAGCATGACGTCCGCCCGAAAACGATCCGGTAAGCGCTCACGTCGCCCGATCGGGCGTCGTGCTGCGAGGAAAGGAGGCATTTCGCCGCCTCGCCTACTCACTCTTCTTGCGGCCAGGGATCTGGACGCGTTGATCGACGCGGCGTTCGGACTTCTCGCCGAGGCAGTACCGTGTGACTTCGTTATCGCGTTCTATAGAAAATCGGATACAGGCTTGCTCAGAGAACGTGATTCGCGAGGACGCGAGTACGGGCAAGCGTTCATCCGGCGCCATAACGAGCTGAGTTCTGCACTCCCCTTGGCCCGAGCCCAACCGGGGGTCGAGGTCTTGACCACGCGCGCGGGGCTGCCGCGCTCTGAGGAGACGCTAAAGAAATCGCCCCTTCTATCGGGAGATCATGCAGCCCCAGGGCGTGCGTCACGCGGTGGCGTTGTGCTTCTGGAGCGAACCACCCGGAGATTTGCCGTTGTTCGTTCTGAGCATCGCTCGAGGC
>JANNHC010000487.1:0-2559 GCA_031404215.1 Acidobacteriota bacterium | reverse complement strand
CAGTTGCCCAAGAGCGTCTGGTACATGACCGATACGCAGTGGCTCGGCTTTCGTCTTGTCCGCCCCGCCACGCTGCCGAGCGCCGAGGAGATGTATCGCACATGGAACAACGGCGTCGCGCTGGATCCGTACTGATCGAGCTTCAAGCTTTCAAGAGGTTCGCGCGGAGGCGCGGAGCACGCGGAGGTGACAGAGGTTCCGCTCGACGCCGGCCTTTGGCCGGCGGTAGAAGCCCGTGAGATCCCCAGCTAACAAGCCGCACCCACTCCACAACGGCGGTTTGTTAGCTGGGGATCTCGCGAGCTTCTACCGCGCAAAGCGCGGTCGGCGGAACGCAGTGTCAGGACTGTCTGTCCTTTCTGCGTTCTCGGCGTTCTCGGCGCGAGATCCGTTCGGCGTTCTCCGCGCGAGACGCGCGACAATTCGACCAGGTTCATTATCAAATGCGACCGCCGCTCAGCCTCATCCTCTCGATTGCGGCCTTGGCAGGCCTCACCGCACCGGAGCTGCACCGTTTCGAGGCGGTGGAGCCGCACATGGGCACGCTCGTCCGCATCGTGATCTACACACCGGGCGAGCAGGCGGCGAGGGACGCGTTTCGTGCCGCGTTCGATCGGATCCGCGCTCTTGACGCCACGCTTTCAGACTACCGACCCGACAGCGAGTTGAACCGGATCACGCGGGCCGCGGCTGTCGACGTGCAGGTCAGCGACGATCTGTTCGCCGTCCTGCGCGCGTCGCAAGATCTGGCGGAGGCGACGGGCGGCGCGTTCGACATCACGCAGGGCCCGGTCGTCCGGCTCTGGCGCGAAGCTCGAAAGTCGGCGCGTCTGCCCGACCCCGCGGCGCTGCGCGCAGCCGCCGCGCGCAGCGGCTTTCGCAAGCTCCACCTGGACGCCATGCATCGGACCGTCAAGTTCGACATCGCCGGGATGCGGCTGGACGTCGGCGCGATCGGCAAGGGCTACGCGGCCAGCGAAGCGCTCGAGGTGCTGCGCCGTCGGGGCGTTCTCAGCGCGCTGGTGGCGGTGAGCGGCGATCTCGCGTTCAGCAATGCGCCGCCCGGGCAGCGAGGCTGGCGAATCGACGTGCACGCGGCCGACCCGGCGATCGTCAACGTCCCCCGCGTCCTGGAACTGACCAACGCCGCAGTCTCGACCTCGGGCAACAGCGAGCAGCACGTTGACATGGACGGCCGCCGTTACTCCCACGTCATCGACCCCTCGTCTGGCATGGGTCTCGTCAACGACATCACCGTCACCGTCGTCGCCCGTCACGGTATCGATGCCGACGGCCTCGACACCGCGATCAGCGTGCTCGGGGCCGAACGTGGCCTGGCCTTGATCGAGTCCCGTCCCGACGCCGCCGCGTTGATCCTTCAACGCACCAGCGCCGGTACGAGCGTCCTGACGTCGTCACGTTTTCGGCTTCTGGCTGACGGCTGGTAGCGATCGATCGTCTGAAACAGGACCGTTGTACGCGACGAGAATGGTGTGCCTCAGGCCCCCTCTCTTCTCGCGACCCCTCACACGCTCCCGCTGGACGCTGAACCCGCCACCACGCAGCCGCTCCTCGAATCGGCGATCATCTTTCGCGGACCAGACCGCCAGCACCCCGCCAGGCCTGAGCGACGCTCGGGCGACGGCAATCCCGCGAGCGTCGTAGAGACGATCGTTGGACGAAGCGCTCAGCGCGGCCGGGCCGTTGTCCACATCGAGGAGCACCGCATCGAAACATCCGGGAATCGACTGCATCGTCGCACCGACGTCGCGCTCCTCGACGGTCACGCGCGAATCATCGAGCGGGTGGCCGGCTAACGCCCCAAGAGGGCCGCGGTTCCATTCGACGACGGTTGGGACGATTTCGGCGACCACGATGCGTGCAGCTGTCGGAAGAATGTCGAGCGTGGCACGGAGAGTAAACCCCATGCCGAGGCCACCGACGAGCACGCACGGTTGGGCCAGGGTCCGCGCGCGACGGCAGCCGAGCACGGCGAGCGCATCCTCGGAGCCGTGCATGCGGCTCGACATCAGTACCCGGCCGTCGGCGAGGATGACGTACTCGGTCGTGTGACGGGTGAGCGTCAGTTCCACGCCGTCTGGCGTGCGCGTCCGTGCGAGGATCTCCCAGGGCTTCATGGGCGGTTTCCATTTTCCTTTCTTTCCTCTCCCCGAAATCATTTCGAGTCGGGGGAGTATGTCCAAGAAGTCCTCCAGCTTCGCCTCGCGGAAGATCGACAGCGCGCTTCCGCTGGAATGCCATACGTCGCGTGGCCCGCGCACGGGGACCGTCGTGGGCATCGCGCCCCGCATTTTTCCGCCCAGTTCTGCGTCCGACTAGTTGAAAGAGGTTATGGCTTGACACGGCTGAGGTTTGGCACTAATGTCGCGACGATTTGGGAACCGGTTTTTGGCCGGTTATTCGGGAAAAAGTGTAGCTGTCCTGAGGGTGAAATGACGAGGATCTGCCTTCAAGTGCCCCGCGTTGTCCTGACTGCTGTCTGCTTGAGTCTCTGCTTGAGCAGTCCCCTGCTGGCACAGCGAGCTGACCGAGCAATTA
>JANNHC010000486.1:0-18105 GCA_031404215.1 Acidobacteriota bacterium | reverse complement strand
TTCGACCCCTCACTGATGGGGGTGGTTGAAAAGGCGATTCGCGCGTCGAACCTGGGGTTGAACCCGACCAACGACGGCAAGGTCGTCCGCATTCCGATTCCGACGCTCACGGAGGAGCGTCGCAAGGAACTCTCCAAGCTCGTTCACAAGCACGCCGAAGACGGCCGCAACGGCATTCGTCAGGTTCGCCGCGACGCGAACGACCGGCTGAAGAAGCTGCTGAAGGATCACGGTATCTCCGAAGACGACGAGCGGCGCGGCCTCGACGAAGTGCAGAAGACGACCGATCAGCACATCGGCATGATCGACGACCTCCAGAGGAAGAAGGACGGAGAACTGCTCAATAAATAGGAATGGCTGATTGATTACTCCATGTCCTATTTTTCCCACCTGGAGTGCAGCGTTCCGTGTGGCGCTCCCCCCTACGACCCGCACCAGGAACAGCATCTCTGCGCGTGCGGCGCTCCCCTGCTGGCACGTTACGACCTCGAGGCGGCACGCCGTTGGAAACCGGACACGCTCGCGGGCCGGCCCGCGAACATGTGGCGGTACCGCGAGCTGCTGCCGCTCTTCGACGGTGAAGAGCCGCTCACGCTCGGTGAAGGCTGGACCCCCCTCATCCACGCGACGCGCCTCGGCAGGGAACTCGGGCTGGAGCGGTTGTTCGTAAAGGACGAATCGCTCAATCCCACGAACTCCTTCAAGGCGCGCGGGCTGTCCGCCGCCGTCACGCGCGCGGCGCGCCTCGGGGCGACGATCCTGTCCGTCCCCTCCGCCGGCAACGCGGCAAACGCGATGGCCGCGTACGCCGCCGCCGCGGGCCTTCAGGCCAAGGTCTTCATGCCGAAGGACGTCAAGATCCCGTTTATCCGCGAGTGCGAGCTGTACGGCGCCGAAGTGCATCTCGTCGACGGCTTGATCACCGACGCGGGCCGCATCGCGGCCGAACGAGGCCGACCGCTCGGGTGGTACGACGTGTCCACGTTGAAGGAGCCGTATCGGATCGAAGGCAAAAAAACGATGGCCTACGAGCTCGGCGAACAGATGGACTGGACGTTCCCCGATTGGATCATCTACCCGACCGGTGGCGGCACCGGGATGGTCGGCATGTGGAAGGCGTTTGACGAGATGGAGCGCATCGGCTGGAAACGCGCCGGAACGCGGCCGAAAATGGTGGCGGTCCAGGCCGAGCACTGCGCGCCCATAGTACGTGCCTTCGACCAGGGCGCCGAACGATCGGAAATGTGGCAGAACGCGCGCACGGTGGCTGACGGTCTGCGGGTGCCGAAGGCTGTCGGCGATTTCCTCGTCCTGCGCGCCGTCCGCGACAGCGGCGGCACGGCCCTCGCGGTGACCGACGCCCAGATGGTGCAAGGCATGCGCGAGCTCGGCTCGCGCGAAGGGATCAGCGCCGCGCCGGAAGGTGGCGCAGCGCTGCACGCCGTCAAGGTACTGCTGCAGGATGGCCGCATGAAACGCACGGACACCGTCGTCGTCTTCAATACGGGCGGAGCGTTGAAGTATCTGGACGTCCTGAGCCCTGAGCCCTGAGCCCTTTAGTCCCCCAGCGAAATCCCCATCGCGCGCGCGGTCCGCACGACGTCGAAGTCGAGCGGCACGTTGCGCGTGCGGCCCACGACCTTCTCGAGCGGCACCGCGACGATGTCGGGCGGATGGAACGCCACCATCTGGCCGAACTGCGCATCCATCAGAAGCTCCACCGCCCGCGCGCCGAAGCGCGTGGCGAGCACGCGGTCGAAGCTGGTTGGCGCGCCGCCACGCTGGAGATGCCCGAGGACGACGTGACGGGTTTCCTTGCCGGTCAGCGTTTCGAGTTCGGCCGCGACGCGTGCGCCCATCCCGCCGAGCCGTTCGACGTATTCGGCAGTAGCCGCCTGGACCAACGAAACCCGACCGCCAACCGGCTTCGCCCCTTCGGCGACGACAACGATGCTGAAACGAGCGCCAAGCGCATCACGTGCCGTGATCCGGTCCGCCACCCTCTGCGCGTCGAACGGTATTTCCGGGATCAGGATCACGTCGGCGCCGCCCGCCACACCTGCATACAGCGCAATCCATCCGGCGTATCGCCCCATCACCTCGACGATCATCACGCGGTGATGGGCTTCGGCGGTCGTATGAAGCCGATCGATCGCGTCGGTCGCGAAGCTCACCGCGGAGTCGAAGCCGAACGTGTTCGTGGTCCCAACGATGTCGTTGTCGATCGTCTTCGGCACGCCGACGAGCGGAATCCCGCGCTGGTGGAACTGATGCGCGATCGCGAGCGTGCCATCGCCCCCGATGACGACCAGGGCGTCGAGCTTCAGCTCGTGGAACATCTCCACGCAGCGCGCCGAGTAATCGCGCGTGCCGCCCGAGGTCGCGATCGGATAGGCAAATGGGTTCCCACGATTGGTTGTGCCGAGGATGGTGCCGCCGATGCGAAGGATGCCTGTCACGTCGCGCGGCGTGAGGATGCGCCACCGATCGGGCTCGATGAGGCCGTCGAAGCTGTCCTCGATGCCGATGACCTCGCAGTGGCAGTTCGTCGCGGCCTTGACCACCGCGCGAATCACGGCGTTCAGGCCGGGCGCGTCCCCACCTCCTGTCAGTACGCCGATTCGCCTGATGGAAGGTCGCGCCGACGGCGCCGAAGACATCGCGGGAGTATATCAGCGGGCCGCGCGAGCACCGGCGGCGTCAGGCCGAGAGGGGACCCTTGAGCGTGATCGCTGAACCGTGGGACCACTTCGAATGGCAACCGCCGCAGAGCAGCGCCGCAAAGTCGTGACCGCCGCGGATGCTCAGCAGGCGCGAGCCGGAGTCCTCGGACGGGATGAAGTCGGCGCCGCACCCGCTGCACTGGCGATTCTCGTGTGTCGTCACGTGACTGAGCGCCATCGTCGTGGGTGGCATGCGCCTTAGTGTATGCCGCCTGGTGCGTTGCGCCCCGCGCAAATCGCGTGCTAGAATCGGGATTCGTGCTCGAAAACAGGTCGGGTACCGGGCACATTATCGAAGAGTGGGGCGCGTAGCTCAGCTGGGAGAGCGCTGCGTTCGCAATGCAGAGGTCGGGAGTTCGATCCTCCCCGCGTCCACCAGCCTTCGCTCTCCAGAGTCAACCGCGAGCTTCGGGCCGGTTCACCGTCCTCCGAACTCACGCCCGACGCGCGCGCATCGACTCCACGAACCCGCGTAACGCTTGTGATGACACCGCGTGCGCGAGCGTCACCCGTTCCAGTTGCTCCAGATCTTCAGTCGAGATATCGGCTCGCGGATCGAGGGCCATCACGTTTTCACGCAGGGCTTCGAGCGCCGACGCGGTGCCGATCGCGCCGCGCACAGCGGCCTTCAGCGCCTCAATCTCGTTCTCGTTCAGATCCGTCATCTCGCACCAATTTACAGCATTACAGGAATGGAATTAGTCGTTACGTTTACGTAATCAGATACGGAAGTCGTACCGGGCGACCGGCCCGAGTGTGACAAAAAAGCTGGGATTCAGGGGCACTGGCGCACACGGCCCGCTGGAGCGGAGGTTGCACCCCTGCCCTTGTCCTGCAATGTCAGAACCATCGACGAGTGTTCCCGTCTCGCTGTCGGCGTCCGGATTCGAGGATGGTCTCGGCCGCCGTTCGCTCGAATTCGATCGTGAAGCAGGGCTCATGCTCGAACGGCTTCATCTGCGCCCCGAGCTGGGCGCCTTCGAACCCTTTTTGCGCGACCGGATAACGCAGGCGATCGCGTTTGACGACGAACGCTTCGCGCGGGTCCGGGGCATCGAACGGGGCGCCGGCAACGCCCTGACCATTGTGTCCCAATTCGTTTCGGGCAGCCGCCTGTGCGACCTGCTGGAGGCCGCCACGAGCCTTCCCGCCGACGAGGCGACGAGCCCGAGCGTCGATGCGGCCCTCGGGTTTCTCCTGGAAGTACTTCCTGCGCTCGGTTCGCTGCATACCACGACGCGACGCGCGCACGGGACGCTCGGCCCCGGGCGTATCGTCCTGACCCCTGCGGGACAGGTGGTTATCCTCGACTGTGCACTGGGACAAGCCATCGAGCGCCTGCAGTTCAACCGGCGACGCCTGTGGCTGGAATTTGGTATTGCGATGCCGAGCTCCGCTGGACCGGCCCGCCTCGATTTTGCCGGCGACATCGCTCAGGCCTCGTTGGCCGCGATGATGATCGTCGTCGGCAGGCCGCTTCGCGAGAACGAGTACCCGGATGGGCTTGCAGCGCTGCTGACGGAAGTGATCGAAATCGCCCAGATACGCGGGAGCGGCCAGTTCGCTTCGGGCCTCCAGGCCTTCCTGGAGCGAACGCTGCCGCTGCCGTCGCGACGCGCCCATGCAAGCGCAGAAGAAGCCGTCGCCGAAATCCGCCACGTCGCGCGCGAGATCGGCGGCCAGCGATGCCGCGCAGCGCTGACCTCGTTCATCGTAGACGTGAACCGGATTCTGGCCGACACGCGCGAATGGGCCGACATGGCGTCGTCGGATCCGGATGAAGACGAAATCGCGGCGTTTGCTATCGATGACGACATGGCCGGGAGTGCCGCAGCGGATACTGCCACCGCGGGTGATTTCCCCACCGGCGAAATGGCTGCAGCCGGCGACACCTTCTCGGAATCGCCATTCGACGCGACCGATCTCGGCGGCACCCTCGAGGGGGAAGCCGCTTCGAATCCACCGGAGATGGTGGTATCTGAGCCGACACCAGCCTTCATCGCCTTCACGGACGAAGAACCGACGATCGAGCTAACGGCCGCGTCCGTGACTATCACGGAACCAAGCCCCGTGGACGTGGTCACACGTCTGGCGGAGCCAATACCGGCGCCACCCGTTGTAGTGCCGGAGCCGGTGGTGGCCGTTCGCGTCGAACCGGCGCCTATGCCTGTTCCTCTCGCCGTCGCGCCGGAACCAGCGGCGGCCGTGCCCGAAGCAATCGTCGCCGCCCCTTCGCAACGGCCGTCGAAGCGGAAGCGACGCGGGTCGAAGCCGCACCGCGACAAGCTGCGTTCGAATGCGCTTCCCGCGAAGCCGGCGCCGACGCCGGTTGCGCCCGCGCCACCTCCGCCCCCCATGGTTGCGCCAGCCTTTGGCCGGACCGCGGAGCCATGGCGCCAGGAAGCGGGCGGACCGGTACCGGGCGTGGCCATTCCGGTCGCTCGTCCTCCGATCGCCGTGAAACAACAGGCGCCCTTACGCGTGAAGACCGACGGACCCGCCGGATACAACCCCGCGGCCCAGCGCAACGACTGGCGCGAGTCGAATGACCTCCCGGCCGGTCCCTACGGGCCGGGCGGTGCGGAGTCCTCCGGCGGCGAATTCCCCTGGCGCCTCGCGGCCGCGGTGGTCGTCGTCATCATTATTGTCATCGGCGTCGGCCGCGCGTATCTGCCCGACCAGGACGCGGCGGCGGCCGAGAGTCTGGCGAGCACGCCCGCCATACCAACCAAACACGTCGAGATGCCGAAAGGCGGGAGCATCGCCGTGACGACGCAGCCGGCAGGTGCTCACGTGTTGCTCGATGGCAAGGCCGTTGGCGATACGCCGGTCACGCTGGACAACGTCACACCTGGCAAACACTCGCTGACACTTGTGACAAGCGCGGGCTCGGTCAAAAAGGTCGTGCGGGTGGAGTCGGGCAAGACGGTTTCGATCGATGTCCCCATCTATTCCGGCTGGATAGCGGTCTTTGCCCCGGTGACGCTCGACATCTCTGAAAACGGCCGGGCAATTGGCACCACCGAGCAGGGACGGCTGATGCTCTCGCCCGGCAAGCATATATTGAGCTTCAGCAACCGGGAGCTCGGGTACAGGAGCGCGCAGACGGTGGAAATCGAGCCGGGCGAAGAGCGATCCATCAGCATTCAGCCGACGGGCACGCTGAATGCCAACGCCGTACCGTGGGCGGAAGTCTGGATGGACGGAAAAAAGATCGGCGACACGCCGATGGCGGGAGTCCAAGTCCCCCTGGGGACCCATGAAGTCACCTTCAAGAACCCCCAGTTCCCAGAGCGCCGCACGACCGTGACCATCAACGCGACGAAGCCGACGGCCGCGTCGGTTGATTTTTCCAAATAGCGACCTCAGCCTCTTTCCTCGTCAAATCTGCCTGGCGGGACGGGTCGCCCTCAGCGGCCTTCGACGACGCATGGCGCCTCTTTCGCGTCGCGCGCAGCTAGCCCTTCCGGGTTAAAAAGTCAATTTCAGAAACGTAACGACACGTGCAAGTTCGGGGCCTCCCCCGACTGGCACGGTTGAGCGCCGCGTATCGCGCTTGCACGGTTCTGCACGGCTTTTCCTATAGGGCAAGAGCCCGTGCACATGGCATTGCACTTGCCTTTGGGCGAGTATCTTCTCTTTAGAAAAGGTGATTTATGTGGAGTTGGATTTGCTGCTACGTGACCGGTCATGACTACAGCGTGTCGTGCAACAGCGGGGCGATGTTCCTGCGTTGCGTCGTGTGCGGCCGCCGTTCGCAGGGGTGGGTCGTGCATGCGGGCCACGCGCATTCACACGCGCACGGCGCCGGCAGCTGCCAGAGCGTGTAGGCCGATGGGTGGGGTCTGACCCCGTCCCCGACTGCGTACTCGCTCGCTCCCGCCCCGGCAATTGACACCTTGCGCATCGGCTGTCCAAAATACGGGCATGACCGTCCCGCGCGTCACGAGCGCCGAATTGGAGCGCCGGATGGATGAGACGCCGCCCCCTCTCATCGTCGATGTCCGTCTGAAATATCCCTACGAACACAGTACGATCACCTTGCCCGGCGCACTCCGCGCGGGTCCCGCGATGGTCGATCGATCCCGACTCAGCCCAGGCCAGGAAATTGTTCTGTACGACTCGGACCCTGAGGAGATGGTTGCCGAGCGGGCGGCCGCGGCGTTGATTGCGGCCGGCTACCGCGCCTCCGTGCTCGAAGGCGGCATCGCCGGGTGGGCAGCGGCAAAGTTTCCCACTCACACAAAATCCGCGCCCCAGCTCACCACTCCCGTTTCAGGCCAGTCGCGAGTGTGACGCCCGCTGACACGATCGCCGGCACCCTCAGGATCCTCGCGGATCTTTCCGAGATTCGGGGCGCCGCGACAGAAACGACCGATCTTCGTCGGGCCGCTCATGCCATCGACGCGATGCCTCCGCGAGCGGCCGCAGCCCTCGTGCAGCGCGCCCGGCGCGATCGTTTGAAGGACGAACCCGGCATCGCACCGTCGGTCCATTGGCGATTGCGCGAGATTGCGCATGACGGGACCGACATCGCCGTCAGCGCCGCCCTGGCCGGCCTTCCCCTGCTGTTCAAGCGACTTCTGGAGTTGCACGCGCTGAGCACGAGCGACGCCGTGACGTTCATGCGCCAGGTTGGCGCTCTGACGATCGCCGAGCTCCAGCTCGCCCTGAACGACGGCCGCGTGCAACAGTTCGGCGGCGACTCCGTGGAGGGGCGCCTGCGCCAGAGCGCGGGCGCGCTCCAAGCCGAGACGGTGATCATACCGCTCGGGCGCGCCCGGGACCTCCTCGATTCATTCGTGGCAGACATGCGCGCGTCCGTGCCCAGCCTCGATCTCATCACTCCGGCTGGCGACGTGCGGCGGTTCGAGTCGCTCGTCTCGTGGCTGGCGGTCGTGGCGCGCGCCGCCGATCCGGCGTCCGCCATCGACGCCCTCTGCGCCATGCGCTGCGTGGAGGAGGTGCGCCACCGCAGTGGGCGCCGGGCGATCCTGGCCGTACACCACGCGGAGATTGATGTGCGCGTGGCGGCGCCAGACGAATACGGCACGGTTCTATTCAGCGCCACCGGAGTGGGAGCCCACGTCCACGCGATGCAGCGCCGGGCCGGGCGCGGCCGCTTCGCGGCCCGCGAGGAGGAACTGTATGCGCAAGCAGGCCTTCCCTGGATCCCGCCGGAAATGCGCCAGGGCACCGGAGAAATCGAAGCGGCCGTGGCGGGTGCGCTGCCGGTCTTGATCTCGGGTGAACACATCCGCGGCGATCTCCACCTGCACACGATCTACAGCGACGGCGCCGACACGCTCGACGCCATGGTCGCCGCGTGCTCCGCGTTGGGTTACGAGTACATGGCGATTACGGATCATTCGGAGCGCGCCAGCGCATCGCGCACGCTGTCGCGCGGTGACCTGTCACGCCAGCGCGACGAGATCGCCGCCCTCCGTGAGCGCTATCCACGCATCGCGATACTGCACGGGATAGAGGCGGACATCATGCCGGACGGCAGTCTGGATTTCCCCGATCGCATTCTGGAGCGGCTCGACATCGTGCTCGCGTCGCTCCACGATTCGGCGCGGCACGATGCGAAGACGCTGACGCGGCGATGCCTCCAGGCGATCGGGCATCCGCTCGTCAGTATCGTGACACATCCGGCCAACCGGCTGGTCGGCCGCCGGACGGGGTATCCGATGGATTTCGACGCGATCTATGCGGCGGCGGCGGAAACCGGCACGGCGCTCGAAGTCGACGGGGCGCCGTCGCACCTCGACCTCGACGGCGAGCATGCGCGCGCGGCCATCGCGGCCGGCGTGACGCTGACGATCGACAGCGATTGTCACCGCGCGCGGTTGCTGGCACGCCAGATGGAGTTGGGAATCGGTACGGCGCGGCGGGGATGGGTGGAGCCGCGTCACGTGCTGAACGCGCGCCCCCTCGAGGAAGTGCGCGCGTTCATTGCCGCGAAACGGCGTGGCCGGTAGCTATTTCTTGACCGACAGCTTGTCCACGACCTGCTTGACACCTTCAATCGAGCGCGCGTCGCTCAGGGCCTTCTGTCTGGCGGCCTCGCTGTCCACACCGCCGCTCAATGTGACGACGCCCGCGTGAGTCGTCACGTTGACATCCATCCCCTTGACCTCGCGATCGAGGAAGTACATCGCCTGCACCTGCGTCGTGATCCACGTGTCGGAGATCTCCTTGCCAACGCGTTCCGCGGCAGTTTTCGCCTTCGCCGTGACCTGTTCCTTGTCACGCGGCAGCGTGGGCGCCGTTTTGTCGCGCGTGTCGGCAATTACCGGGCGATCGCCCTCCGTCACCGCGAGCTTGTCGATCACCTGCCTCACGCCGTCGGTGGCCTTGGCTTTCGCGATCGCCTGGCCGCGCTCGGCCGCGCTGCGCACGTCTCCGCGAAGCGTCACGACGCCGGCCGTCGTGTCCACGTTGATATTGCGACCCTTGATTCCCGCGTCCATGAAGAACTTCGCGTGAATCTGGGTCGTAATCCAGGCGTCGGCCAGGGCTGACTTCGCGTCCCGCGCTGTCTGTGCCGACACCGCCGTTGCAACGAGCATGATCGCGAGGAACAGCGCACCGCATCGGATGAGCTTCGGCATCATCAGAACCTCCAGACGCCCGGTGTTCGGGCGTCTCGTTGAGTGTAACGCAGCGCCTGCAAGATGCCCATCCTCCGGGGAATCTTCCTTCTGCCCGCACCGAATCTTCCTGACGCCAACCGGCAGGACGGTCCCGGCCGGTGGTGGCAAGGTGCTACCATTGAAAGCACCCTGCACATGAAAACCATGCGATTTTTCTCGTTCGTCCAGGCGGCTCTGCTGAGCGTCTCCGCGGCGGCCCAGGCGCCGGCCGGCCCGCCTCCCCAGGAGGTCGCGGCGGCGCTCCAGAAGAAATACGACGCGATCCGTGATTTCACGGCTGATTTTGCTCACGAGTCCGAGGGAGGCCTGCTGAGAAAAAAGCAGTCCGAACGAGGGTTCGTGCAGGTGAAGAAACCAGGCAAGATGCGGTGGGACTACAGGGCGCCAGAGCCAAAGGTCTTCGTCTCGGACGGCCGTCGCATCTACCTGCACGTTCCGGCCGATAACCAGGTCATCATCAGCGCGGTTCCGGAACAGGATCAGGCCACGACCGCCGTGCTGTTTCTGGTCGGCAAGGGCAGCCTGGTCCGGGACTTCACGGTGAGCTATGCCGACGGTGGTGGTCCCGATACGTATGCGCTGCGGCTGCAGCCGAAGCTGCCCGAGCGCGACTACGACTGGCTGCAGGTCGTCGTGGATCGTCAGACGCTGCAGATCCGTTCGCTGAGCGCCGCCGACAGCCAGGGAGGCCGTTCGACCTTCCGGTTCTCGAATTTCAAGGAGAACGTCGGATTGGCCGATAAGACGTTCGCGTTCAAGATCCCCCGTGGAGCCGATGTTACGACCAATAGCGCACCTCCGCGCTGAAACCGTCCGCCGACTATCGATCTGGTGCGTGGCTGCTGCCGTGCTGGCCGGCGGCTGCGCCACGCCGTCGCCGTTTCGGGCCGGAGAACGGGCCGAACGTGCCCAGGATTTCGATCGCGCCGTCGTCGAATACACGAAGGCGGTTCGCGCCAGACCCGAGGATCGCACGGTGCGGCTCGCGCTCGATCGCGCACGGCTTCGCGCGTCCCAGGAGCACTACTTCCGCGGACGGCGCCTGGCGGCGGCGGAGCGGCACGAGGATGCCCTTGTCGAGTTCCAGATGGCGTCGGAACTCAATCCGGCCTCGGGCGACGTGGACGCCGCGTTGCGTGGCACGCGGTTGAAGCTGCGCGCGCGGCTCGCCGTCTCGCGCGAGGGCAAGACGGAGCTGCAGTCACTCATCGAGCGTTCACGCAACCTCTCGCCGGCGGGTCTGGACCTGCCGCCCGGGATCAAGCTGCCGGATTCGCTCGTGTTCAGCAATGCGAGCAGCCGCATGGTGTTCATGGCGCTCGGCCGCTTTACCGGGCTGAGCGTGGTGTTCGATCCGGCATACCGGGACGCGCCGATCACTGTGGATCTCCGCAACAATTCGCTCGAGGATGCGCTGGCCTCGCTCACCGCCAGCACCCACACGTTCTACCGTGTCACCGCGCCGCGCACCATTACGCTCGTTCCGGACTCGCCGGCGAAACGCCGTGAGTACGAAGAATCCGTAGTCCGCACGTTCTACCTGAGCAATGCGGATATCAAGGAAGTGATCGATCTGCTTCGGATCGTGGTCGACGTGCGCCAGATTTCCCCCATCACTGCGACCAACGCGATCGCGCTGAAGGACACGCCGGAGCGCATCGCTGCCGCGGCTCAGTTGATTGCCGCGATCGACAAGGCCCGGCCAGAGATCGTGATCGACGTCGAGATCCTCGAGGTGGATCGAAACCGGCTCCGGGAGTACGGCCTGCAGTTTGCCAGCAGCGGAGCGGCCGGGATCGCCGGGTCGGTCGACATCAACTCGGCCAATCTGTCGCTGCAATCGATCAAGAACCTGACGCAGTCCGACGTCCTCCTGTCCGGTTTGCCGTCGCTCTACTACAGGCTGCTCAAGACAGACGCGAGCACGCGCACGCTGGCCAACCCGCAGCTGCGCACGTCGGACGGCCTACCCGCGCAGGCACGATTCGGCCAAGAAGTGCCCGTGCCGGTCACGACGTTCGCGCCGATAGCCGCCGGCGGCATCAACCAGCAGCCGATCACGTCATTCGCCTATCGCACCGTCGGCGTGAACATCGACATCACGCCGAGAACGCACCACGACGACGAGCTGACGCTGGCAGTGAAGGTATCGTTGACCAGCCTCGCCGGCACCGGGTTCGCAGGGGCCCCGACGTTTGGTAACCGCGAGATCACCACGACCATCCGTCTGAAGGACGGGGAAACCAGCATGCTCGCCGGACTCATACGCGACGATGAGCGTTCGGAACTGTCAGGAACGCCTGGACTGAGCGATCTGCCGCTCATCGGACGCCTGTTCGCCACTCATCTCAAGGAATCGAAGCAGACCGACATCGTGCTGACGTTGACGCCGCACATCGTGCGGGTGCTGGACTTGTCCGAGAGCGACCTGCGGCCATTCCGGCTCGGGCGCGACTCGGGCACCGGCGGCGGGGGCGTCGAACTGCCGAACATCCAGTTACCGCCGCGCGATCGCGATGAGGTGATTGCGCTACCCTCGACCACGGCGCCCGCGCAACCGGCGCTTCCCTTTCCCCAGCCGCTTCAGGGCCCGCTTCCCGGCAACGCGGCGCCGCTTCCCAAAAAGCCCGGCGGCGGGGGCCATCCTTAAACCGGTGGAGGGGACGAAGGCAACGAGGGCCGCTACTCTTCGCGCTGAACCTGGGCGCCGAGCGAACGCAGCCGCTCGACGAGCGAGGCATACCCGCGCTCGACGGTCTCGAGCGGCGTCACCGTGCTCTCTCCTTCCGCCGTCAGCGCGGCCGCGATCAGCGCCATGCCGGAACGCAGGTCACGCGCGTCGAGCAGCCGTCCGCGAAGCTTGGTGGGTCCGCTGACGATGATGCGATGCGGATCGCAGAGAAACAGTCCGGCGCGCATGGCGCTCAACTGTTCGAGCGCGAAAAGTCGCAGCTCGTAGAGCCAGTCGTGCACAAGGGTGCGGCCGTCGGCCTGCGTGGCAAGCACCGTCACCAGGCTCACCATATCGCTCGGGAACCCGGGCCAGAGGCCCGTCGTGACACGCCCCGCGGCCGTTAGAGCGGAGGACTCGACCACCAGCCGGTCGTCCGCATAACGGCATCGCAGCCCCATCCTCCGAAGCGGGGCCGCGACGACTTCGAGATCAACGGTCCGTGCGCCGAGCACCTCGATGTCGCCGCCCGTGATCGCGGCCGTCACCCCCCAGCTTCCGGCCTCGATGTAATCACCGTCGAGCCGATGTTCCGCGCCACCGAAACGCGTGGGCGCTTCGACGCGAATGGTCGAGGTGCCCTCCCCTTCGATCGAGACGCCCATGGCGCGAAGAAACCGGCAGAGCTCGACCACGTGCGGCTCCATGGCCGCATGGCGAATCTCGGTGCGCCCTTTTGCCGCTGCCGCTGCGAGTAGAGCCGTTTCGGTCCCTGTCACCGAGGCTTCATCAAGGTAAAACGAGGCGCCCGACAGACCGTTCGGCGCTTCGAGCGCATGGCCCGGCTCGTCGAGATGAACCGCTCCCATTTCGGCGAGCGCCTGCAGGTGCGTGAAAATGGTCCGCCGCGCGGGAAAATCACCGCCGGGTTGCGCGAGCCGCGCCGATCCATACCGCGCCAGGAGCGGCCCGAGCAGCAGCACTGATCCGCGCAGCTTGCCGACGAGAACGGGATCCGGACGATCTCCCGTAATCGTCCGGCAACGAATGCGAAGCGTCCCGGTGCCCACACCTGCGATGGTTGCTCCGAGTCCGGTCATCAACTCGATCAGCACATCCACGTCGCGAATCCGGGGGACGTTCGACAACACGCATTCCTGATCCGTCAGCAGGCACGCCGCGATCAGTGGCAGGGCGGAGTTCTTGTTACCTTCGACCGTAATCCGTCCGGACAGCCGCCGGCCGCCCTCGATCTTCAGTCTTGCCATCGGTGGTCAGATCCCTTCGCCGAGGTACATGATTTCCTCCCGCAGCGCCACGCCGAAGCGCGCGCGGACCTCCGATTTGCAGCGATCGATCAACGCGCGGATGTCGCGCGCGGTCGCGCCCCCTTCGTTGATGATGAAATTGGCATGCGTCGTTGACACACACGCCGCGCCCTGCCGGGCCCCCTTCAGGCCGGCGCGATCGACGAGGGCGCCGGCGGAGGGCGGAATGCCCTCGGGCACACGGTCGCGCGCGGGATCCGGATTCTGGAAAATGCAGCCCGCGCTCGCGGATTCGAGCGGCTGCGTGCGTTTCCTGAACGCAAGGGACGCGCGCGCCGTGACGCGAAGCGCCGCCGGGTCGCCCGAATAGACGTGGAAGTCTGCCGATACCACGAGTTCACGCGTGCGGTGCAGCCGGCTGAAATCGTAGCCGAATTCCATCTCGCCCACGGAAATATCCTGAATCTGGCCGGCGGGTGTCAGCAGCGTGACGCGCGTAACGACCTCGCTGATCAGGCGCCCCTTGAAATGCGCATTGCCGAAGACGGCGCCGCCGACCGTGCCGGGTGTCCCCGCCCACTCCTCGAGTCCCGCTAGGCCCCGATTGATCGTCCATCGGACGAGCCCGTTCATGGTGATCCCTGCATCGGCGCGAACCGTCGCGCCGTCCAGCGCATGTGCCTCTCCTCCATGCACACGGACGACGATGCCGCGGACGCCGGCGTCGGACACGAGCACGTTCGAGCCGCCTCCAAGCGCCGTCACGCCAAGCCCGGCGTCGGTCGCGATCGCGATGACAGTTCGCAGGGCCTCGCCTCCATGCGCGTCGACCAGCCATTCGGCCGGACCCCCGACCCGGAACGTGGTCATCGGCGCGAGCGGCGCCTCGTGGCGCACGCGATCGGATCCCAGCGCGCTGACGAGACGGGCGCCGACGTCGATCACCGGCCGGCCCCGGACAGTGCGGCGTTCTGGTGTCTGAGCGCGTCGATCGCCTCGGATGGCGTGCACTCGGTGAAGGCGATCCAATCTCCCGGCGCAAGCTGTCCCGCAAGCGGCAGGTCCGCCGTGATGACGGTGGCGATCTTTGGATACCCGCCGGTCGTCTGCCGGTCCGCCATCAGCAGAATCGGCTGACCGGACGCCGGCACCTGCAGGGAGCCAATCGGCGTCGCGTCCGAGAGAATATCGGCGTCGCCGGCGTGGGCAAGCGACGGTCCCTCGAGGCGGTAACCCATCCTGTTTGCTTGCGGCGTGACGATGAACCGGGAGTCGAACAAGGCAAAGAACGCCGCCGGCGTGAACATCCGGTCGTGGGGGCCGCGGAGAATCCGCACCCGGGCACCTCCCGACGGCAGCTCCAGAGCGCGCCCCGCGGGCACGGGCATATCCGTGAAATGATCACCGACCGGAAGGACGTCGCCGGTCATGAGGGGCCGCCCGCCGTAGGGACCAATCCGGCTGATCACGCTGGTCGCACGGCTGCCAAATATCTCGGGCACCGCAAAGCCCCCGCGGACGGCGAGCGTCGCCCTGGCACCGGACCGGCGAGCTCCGAATCGGACGCGGCCGCCTTCAGGCACGGTGAAGGGTCGCGAGGCATCTGTCACGACGCCGTTCACCGTGACGTCGAACTGCGCGCCGGCCACCACACAGATGACGTCGGCATCGGCTTCGAGCTCTGGCCCCATCAAGGTCATCTCGAGCGCGGCCGCACGTTCGTCATTGCCGGCGAGCCAGTTCGCGAGCCTGTGCGAGTACGCGTCCATCGGCCCGGCCACGGGCACGCCGCGGTCCTGGCTTCCCCATCGACCGAGATCCTGAACGGTCGTCAGCATGCCTGGACGGACCACGGTGAGCGACATCACGTCGCTCGCTCGAATTCGCCGGGGTCAAGGGAGTGAAAGCGCACGCGATCGCCTGGCTTGAAGAGAAACGGCTGCGCGCGGGACTCGTCGTACGGCTTCACGCGCGTCCGCCCGATGAGGTGCCATCCGCCCGGCGTCTCGATCGGGTAGATGCCTGTCTGGCCCGCGGCAATGGCGACCGAGCCGGCCGGCACTCGCGTCCGTGGCGTAGCTCTGCGCGGCACAGCCAGGCGCGGATCCACACCAGCCATGTACGGAAAGCCGGGCACGAAGCCGACGACGTACACGCGGTATGTCACCGCGATGTGGAGGGCGATGACTTCCTTCTCGGTCGCGCGGGCGAACGCCGCGACCTCGCCGAGATCGGGACCGTACGTCCCGCCGTAACACACACCCACGTCGATGGGCGCGCCCTCCCGCTCCGTATGATCGGGCAGGCCTTGCGCGGCCTGGCGCAGCTCGTCTTCCAGCGCAGCGGCGTCCACCTGTAGCGGGTCGAAGTAGACGGTCACCGAACAATACCCCACGACGACATCGCGCGCGACGGCGCCGCAGCGGGCCTTGACGGCTTTCGCCAGCGCGATGGCCCTCCCGCTCACGGCGGGATCGATCCGCGCCGGTAATTCGATGAGCAGCGCCGCGTCGCCCGCCGGGACGATCCGTAAGTCGCTCGTCGTCAGCATGCGCGCGCCTCGAGGGCCGAAATGAGCTTCTGGTGGATATCGTCGAACCCGCCATTCGACATGATGATGACGAGGTCGCCGCTGCGCGCTTCCTTGGCAACCGTCCGTACGATGTCAGGGATCTCGGGGATATAGCGAGCATCCACCCCATCAGCCTTGAGATCGGCCACGAGCCCTTCGGCGGAGAGACGTTCGGCCTCGGGCAGCGACGATCGGAACACGGCAGGGAGCACGACCCGGTCGGCGCGCGCCAGCGCTTTCGCGAAGTCCGCCTGGAACACACGCCGGCAGGAGGTCGCCGATCGCGGTTCGAAAATCGCCCAGATGCGACGATCAGGATAGGCGGAGCGCACGCCCTGCAGCGTTTCCGCAATCGCGGTCGGATGGTGTGCGAAGTCGTCATAAACGGCCACACCCGATGCCGTCCCTCGATGCTGGAGCCGTCGCCGCACGCCTTTGAACTGCCGCAGGCCTTCGCCCATCGTATCGGTGCTCAGGCCCCTCGCAGCTCCGACAGCGATCGCGGCAAGCGCGTTGCGCACGTTGTACGCGCCGAGCAGTGGCAGCTCGAACGTTCCGACGGACGTACCCGAGCGGCGCACGCCGAAGCGTGTGGCCGTCTCCGTCACGTGCAGGTCGTGGGCCTGCCAGTCGCTTCCTTCCGCCAGGCCGAACGTCTCGACCTTGCAGTACGCATGGCTCCTGAGCACGAGCGCGTCGGCATTGTCGGCTCCGAGCAGCAGGAGCCCGCGGCGCGGCACCAGGTTGACGAAACGACGGAATGCCAGCCGGATCGCATCCAGATCCGGATAAATGTCGGCGTGATCGAATTCGATGTTGTTGACGACGGCAATGTCCGGCAGGTATTTCAGGAACTTCGCGGTCTTGTCGAAGAAGGCGCTATCGTATTCGTCACCCTCGATCACGAAATCACGCCCGCCGCCGATCCGGTAGCTGCTCTCGAAGTTCTCGGCGATCCCGCCGATGAACACGTAGGGATCCGCTCCGCCGTGCGCCAGCAGCCAGCCGGCGAGGGACGTGGTCGTGGTCTTTCCGTGCGTCCCGGCGATGACGATCGCGCGGGACGCCCAGAGAAAGTGATCGCGTACCGCTTCCGGCAGCGAGCAGTACCGAATCCTCCGATCCAGCACCTCTTCGAGCTCCACGTTGCCGCGGGAGATGGCGTTGCCGACCACGACGAGATCGAGATCGGCGCTGATGTGATCGGCGCTGTATCCCTGGAGCGTCGTGATGCCCTGCTGAACGAGGAAGTCGCTCATGGGCGGATAGACGTTCTGGTCCGAGCCGCGAACGTCGTAGCCCTTGCTTTTCAGCAGGGCCGCCAGGGTCGCCATGGCGGTTCCGCACACGCCGATGAGATGGATCCGTTTCATTCATTCCTTCACTCGGTGGGGCCCCTTTGGATTCCCCACCTCGCTGCGCGCTCGCGGCCGCCGGCGGCGGCTACCCTCCGGTGCTCGCTTGCGGCCGCAGGCGCTCATTCCTTCACTCGGTGGGGCCCCTTTGGATTCCCCCTACGCGATCACCGCTGCCTCTTCGATGATCAGCGCCGGACGCGGCGTCGTGAGCACGCGCGCGCGCACACCGAACGGCAGCGTCAGCGTCGGGCCAGCCGTGTGCCCCGACGGCAGCCCATAGAGGATGGGGCCGCGGAAACCGCGCGTGAGCTCTTCGACGACTTCGCGGGCGGTCGGCGTGCCGCCGGGCTCGTCACAGCGCGGGAGCTCGCCAAACACCAGCGCGGAGGCGCGCGACAGGATGCCGCTCAAATAGAGCTGCGTCAGCATGCGATCCAGCCGATACGGACGCTCGCCGACCTCGTCAATAAAGAGGACGCAGCCGGCCGGCGGGTTGAAGGCATACGGGGTTCCAAGCGATGCGCAGAGCTGCGTCAGCGTGCCTCCGATTAAGATCCCGGCCGCCTCTCCTGAATGTAAAACCTCGACTTGCGGATGCGTGATCTCATCGGCTGGCTGCGGGCGGCACAGGCATCGGGTGAACGTGTCGCGGTCGTACCCGGCCTCGCCGCGCGCAAGCCGTCCCTCGAGCATCGGGCCGTGAAACGACACGATACGGCCGATGAGCGTCAGCCACGAAAGAAGGGACGTGTTGTCGCTGAACCCGATGTGCGCCGTCACCTCGCTCACGCGGCCGGTGAGGATCTCCTTGAACCGGAGCTGGATCTTGCTGCGGCGGTCGCTCTTCCAGATGTTCC
>JANNHC010000485.1:0-1801 GCA_031404215.1 Acidobacteriota bacterium | reverse complement strand
CCCGGCGAAGAGCACGAACAGCGGCACCGAGATCAGCCCGGCCTTCCACGCGGCGACGTGGGCGAAGGCGGCCCCTGGACGATTGACGGGTAGTCGAAGCGCTGGCCCGGCGTGTTCTCGAGGTGTCGCGTCCACCGCCACGTCTGTCCTTCATCGGTCGAGATGGATACGGCCAGCCGATCGCGCGGGCTCTCCTCTTTGTCGTTGTAGATGATGGCCAGATCGCCGCTCGCGAGCGCGATGGCCTCGAGGCCGCCGCCCGGGTTCGGCAGCCCCGTCGCGGTGACGCGGGACCACGTCAGGCCGCCGTCGGCCGAATCGCTGCGGTGGATGCGGTGCGCGGGCGTGGCGTCGCGGAAAAACGCGACGAGCCGTCCGTCACGCAACTGAACCACGGACGGCTGGGTGACACCGACGCCCGGCACCGGGCGCGAGAACGTCCAGCTCTCGCCGCCGTCCCGCGTGATCGCCATCGCCGCCAGATTGAAGTTCTCGTTCGCCAGCGGCACCACGAACGCGCCGTCCTTCAGCGCGAGCGGATGGACGCGCGGCATCCAGCCGAGGCGCCGCGCGAACGGATCGTCCAGCCGATCGAGCATGTCGCGCGCACGCTGCACGCCCTGTGGGGTCTGGCGTCCTGCACGCCGCCGCACGTCGTCTGCCGCCCGGGCGACCGCCTCGTCCAGCCCGTCAGGCTTCGGCACCAGGATACCGGTTCGCTCCCAGCGGGGCACCCCTGCGCCCTCGAAGTCCGTCGCAACCTTGTACTGAAGAAGGGCGCTGCCCCACGCCCGCTCGGGAACCGCAAGCAACGTGGCGTGCACGAGCCACAGCCGCTTTTGCCCATCGATGCCGAGCGCTGGATTGTTGTCGGACAGACCGAAAGTGTCCGCGATCACGAACGGCGTGCCCCACCGCGCGGATCCGTGCGGCAGCCTGGCGCCGGCAATCCGCACGTCGTCTGACTTGTCCTCGTCGCCACCCTGGAAGTAGTACGCCGGGTTCCTGGGGCCGTTCTCGTACCAGACGGCGATCAGCGAGCCATTCGGTGTCTCAACGATGCTGGACGCGTGGACATGGCCGCGGTCGTCCGCGAAGATGAAACGCTCGGCGTATACCGCGGCCGCCTGAGCGCGAAGAAAAGACGCGGAGAGGGCAACGGCCAGCAGCATCACCGCGCCGTGCCGCACGAAACGCCGGACGTCTGACGCCATGCTCTACAGCCGCGTTGATCCCGACGGGATGTTGGCGTGCTGGTTTTCGAGACCGGTGCGCTGCAGCCACGACGGAAGCCACTCGGTGAACGCGACGATCTGCTGCTTCCGCACCGCGGTCACGGGCAGTGGCAGCGGGCCGGTGTCGATACCGCGCGCGGCGAGGCCGACGCGAATCCCCCACGGCGTGGGGAACGGCGCGAGCTGCCCGATGAGATCGTCGAGCAGAGCACTCAGGCGGGCCGACTCCTGCGGGCGGCCCTCGGTGACGCTGCGATACAACGCGACGAGGAGCTCCGGGCAGAACCCTGCGACGCCGGAGATGCCGCCATCCCATCCTGCCTGCAGTCCCTGTCCGAGCAGACGATCATCGCCGACCAGGAGCGTCCACGGATCGCCGTGCCGCGCGTTCGCGAACGTGGTCAGGTGCTCTGCCTGCCCGCTGCTGTCCTTGATACCGACAAGGAACTCCTGGTCACGCAGCAGGGTCACCACGGTTTCCGGAGCGAGGCCGTTGGTGAAGTCTGGCAGGTTATAGAGCAGACACGGTGCCCGGAGCGCGCCGCTGACGTACGCGCAATAGGCCT
>JANNHC010000484.1:0-2861 GCA_031404215.1 Acidobacteriota bacterium | reverse complement strand
CCGGGGAACAGGTGGATCTTCACGTGGCCGAACTGACCCCGGCCGCCGGTCTGCTTGGCGTACTTCATCTCGCCGTCGGCCGGACGCGTCAGCGTTTCCTTGTAGGCGACCTGCGGACGGCCCACGGTCGCCTCGACGCTGAACTCGCGCTTCAGGCGATCGACGATGATCTCGAGGTGCAGCTCGCCCATGCCGGCGATGACGACCTCCCCGGTCTGGATGTCGGTCTTCACGCGGAAGGTCGGGTCTTCGGCCATCAGCTTCCCGAGGCCGTGGCCGAGCTTTTCCTGGTCGGCCTTCGTCTTCGGCTCGATGGCCAGCGAGATGACCGGCTCCGGGAAATCCATCGACTCGAGGACGACAGGCTTCCGCTCGTCGCAGATCGTGTCGCCGGTCGTGACGGTCTTGAGACCGACCGCCGCGGCGATATCCCCCGCGTAGACCTCCTTGATTTCCTCGCGCTTGTTCGCATGCATCTTCAGCAGGCGGCCGAGGCGTTCGGTCTTCTGCTTCGTCGCGTTGTACACGGACGATCCGGACGTCATCACGCCCGAGTAGACGCGGATGAACGTGAGCTGACCGACGAACGGATCGGTCATAATCTTGAAGCCGAGCGCCGCAAACGGCGCATCGTCGGACGCCGGGCGCTCGACGATGGCGTCCGGCCCCTTGTTCGGGTCGAACCCCACGATCGGCGGCACGTCGATGGGCGACGGCAGGTAGTCCACGATCGCGTCGAGCAGCAGCTGCACGCCCTTGTTCTTGAACGCGGCGCCGCAGATGACCGGCACGAACGCCGCTTCGGACGTGTCGCCGGTCGTGTGCACGGAGCTGTTCACGCGCTTGCGCAGGGCCGCCTTGATCTCGTCCTCGGTGATCGGCTCGCCGTGCAGATACTTCTCGAGAATCTTGTCGTCGGCCTCGCTGCACTTCTCGATGAGCTGCTCCCGGTAGTGCTTCGCGTCTTCCATCAGGTCGGCAGGGATCTCGCCGACGATGTAGTCGGCGCCCATGGTTTCGTCTTTATAGGTAATCGACTTCATGCGGACGAGATCGACGACGCCGAGAAACTTGTCCTCGCTGCCGATGGGCAGCTGGATCGCGACGGGATTGCCGCCGAGCTTCGTCGTGATCTGGTCGAACGTGCGCTTGAAATCCGCGCCGATGCGGTCCATCTTGTTCACGAAGCAGATGCGCGGGACCCGGTACTTGTCGGCCTGGCGCCAGACGGTTTCCGACTGCGGCTCGACGCCGGCGACCGCGTCGAACACGGCGACGGCGCCGTCGAGCACGCGCAGCGATCGCTCGACTTCGGCGGTGAAGTCCACGTGGCCGGGCGTGTCGATGATGTTGATGCGGTGCTCACGCCAGAAGCAGGTCGTCGCGGCCGAGGTGATCGTGATCCCGCGCTCCTGCTCCTGCTCCATCCAGTCCATGACGGCGGTGCCTTCGTGCACTTCACCGATTTTGTACGTGATGCCGGTGTAGTACAGGATCCGTTCAGTCGTAGTGGTCTTGCCGGCATCGATGTGGGCCATGATGCCGATGTTCCGCGTGCGATTGAGTGGTGTTTCTCTTGGCATTATCTGAAAACGCTGCTTGCAGCTCCCGGCTTCCGGCGGTCGTTCGTCTTGTCGTTCCCGGCTCGCTTCTCAAAGCGTCTGACTGTTCTCACTGCGCGCGGGCCGCAGGCGCTACCACCGATAATGTGCGAACGCCTTGTTGGCTTCGGCCATCCGGTGCGTGTCCTCGCGCTTCTTGACGGCGCCACCGCGGAGGTTGGCCGCATCGAGGAGCTCGTTCGTCAGCTTCTCCTGCATCGTCTTGCCGTCGCCGCGCGACCGGGCGAAGGTGACGATCCAGCGGATGCTCAGCGACAGACGCCGGTTCGGGTTGACCTCGATCGGCACCTGATAGTTCGAGCCGCCCACGCGGCGCGACTTCACTTCGAGCGACGGCTTGACGTTCTCAATCGCCTTCTTGAAGATCTTGAGCGGGTCGTCTCCAGTCTTCTCCTGGATCGACGTCATGCTGGTGTACATGATCTTCTCGGCCGTGCTTCGCTTGCCGTCCCGCATCAGCGTGCTGATGAACTTCGTCACGAGCGCGCTGCTGTAGAGCGGGTCGAGCGGCACTTCACGTTTGGCGATTTCTCTGCGTCTTGGCATCTGTCAGATCCTTGAATTGCTGATGTTCGATTGTGGATGGCTGAACTGATCCACGTGGTCAATCAACAATCAGCATGCAGCAATCTCACGAACTACGACTTCGGTCTCTTGGCTCCGTACTTCGATCGGCCTTGCTTGCGCCCCTGCACGCCGACGGCGTCGAGGGTGCCGCGAACGACGTGGTACCGTACGCCCGGCAGATCCTTCACGCGGCCGCCGCGGATGAGCACGAGCGAGTGTTCCTGCAGGTTGTGCCCAACGCCCGGAATGTAGGTGGTGACCTCGATCCCGTTGGTCAACCGGACGCGCGCGACCTTGCGCAGCGCCGAGTTCGGCTTCTTCGGCGTCTGGGTGAACACGCGAACGCAGACGCCGCGCTTCTGCGGGCTGTCCTGCAGCGCGGGGCTCTTGGTCTTCGTGAGGACCTTGTCGCGGCCCTTGCGAACAAGCTGACTGATCGTCGGCACGGTTCGGACACCTCCAGACACGCGCGCCGATGCGGGCGCACGCGAAAACGTGGAAAAACGCCGACAGCGGCGCGCCCGAGTTCTCGGGGCGCGCAATCGGTTGAGTGTTCCAAGCCTAGGGAGCCGCAAAACGGCCCGGCACCTGGAACTGACTTACCCTATAAGGTTGTTGTTGCGGCGTCCGTCGGGGACGGGCGTTCGACCCGCCCCGTTGAGCGTTCACGGG
>JANNHC010000483.1:0-4799 GCA_031404215.1 Acidobacteriota bacterium | reverse complement strand
GTACGTCACTCATGGACTCGAGCACTCCTGGGGCGAACCGGCGCGCTTCCATCCTGGTCGTTGACGACAACGAACTGAACAGGGATGCGTTGTCGTGTCTTCTCAGGCTTCACCAGTACGACGTGGAGGTCGCGGCCGACGGCGGTGAAGCGCTGGCGCTCGTGAACGCGTCCGGCTTCGACCTGGTCCTCCTCGACGTCGAAATGCCGGACCTGAGCGGCCTGGAGGTTCTCACCCAGATCCGCACGACTCGAACCCAGACGGACCTTCCTGTCATCATGGTCACGGCGCGCACGCACGGCCCGGACATCGTCGAGGCCTTCCGTCTCGGCGCCAACGACTACCTGACCAAGCCGATCGATTGCCCGGTGGCGCTGGCCCGAATCGGCACGCACCTCTCACACAAACGAGTGGTCGAGCGCCTGCGTGAGAGCCAGGAACGCTACTCCCTGGCGGTCCACGGTGCGAACGACGGCCTCTGGGACTGGAACCTCACGACCAACGAGGTGTACTGGTCGCCGCGGTGGAAGTCGATGCTGGGGCACGAGGACTTGCAGATTGGCGTAACCCCCGACGAGTGGCTCGATCGATTGCACCAGGACGACTGGGCCCGTGTCCGCCAGAGCGTGGCGGCGCATATCGCCCATGGCACGGGCCACTACGAAAGCGAACACCGGCTTCGCCATCGGGACGGATCGTTCCGGTGGGTGCTCTGCCGCGCGGCGGCGATTAGAAACGACGCCGGGGTGGCGACGCGTTTCGCCGGATCGCTGACCGACATCACCGACGCGAAACTGGCCGACGGCCTCACGGGCCTCCCCAACCGGGTGCTGTTCCTGGACCTGCTCGAGCGCGCGATTACCCGGACCGTCCGGCGGCCCGACTATCAGTTCGCCCTCGTCATCCTCGGCCTCGACCGGTTCAAGACCGTCAATCACAGCCTGGGGTTGGCGACGGCGGATCAGGTGCTGGTGGAAGTGGCTCGCCGGCTGCAGGCGTGCCTGCGAACGAACGATGCCGTCACTCGCGGCGGGCACGGGTTCACGCTCGCGCGGCTTGGTGGGGACGAGTTTACGGTGCTCCTCGATGACATCGAGGATGCCAGCGACGCCGTACGGGTGGCCGACCGGCTCCGTGCGGCCCTTCAGAGGCCATTCGACCTCGATGGGCAGCAGGTTTTCGTCAGTGCGAGCGCGGGCATCGCGGTCAGCAGCTCGGGATACAAGGATCCGGAAGACCTTCTCCGGGACGCCGGTATCGCGCTGCACCGCGCGAAGGTGTCGGGCTCGACCCGCTGTGAGCTCTTTGATGTGGGGATGCGCGACCGCGCCGTGTCTCGGCTACGGGTTGAAACCGACATGCGCCAGGCCATCGAGAGCGGGGCGTTCGAAGTGTTCTACCAGCCCATCGTCGCGGTCCGCGGCGGGGCGCTCGCGGGATTCGAGGCCCTCGTGCGCTGGAGGCATCCGACCCAGGGTCTCATTTCGCCGTCCGACTTCATCCCGGTCGCCGAGGACACGGAAATGATCGTGCTCATCGGCCGCCAGGTGCTGTCGCAGGCCTGCCGGCAGATGGCGGCGTGGCGGCAGCGGTACGGCGCCCAGGCGCCGCTCGTGATGTGCGTGAACGTGTCGAGCAAGCAGTTCGCCGACGCCGACCTGACGAGCCAGGTCGAGGCCGTGCTCGCCGAAGCGGGCCTTGATCCCTGCCACCTGAAGCTCGAGATCACCGAAAGCGCGTTTCTCGGCGACATCCGGAGCGCGCAGCTGACGCTGCGTCGCTTGCAGTCGCTCGGCGTTGCCTGGAGCCTGGATGATTTCGGGACCGGATACTCGTCGTTGAGCTATCTCCACCGGCTCCAGGTGGACACCGTCAAAGTGGATCGCTCGTTCGTCAGTCGCATTGGCGTGGACGATGGTTCCGAAATGGTCCGCGCGATTGCGTCCATCGCGCACAACATGGGGATGGACGTCGTCGCCGAAGGCGTGGAAACCATCGAGCAGCTCAACTGGTTGCGCACCATCGGCTGCGAGTGCGCGCAGGGCTTCTACTTCTCCCGCCCCGTTGACGTCGCCACCGCCTCAGGGCTCATCCTCTCGACGCCATGGCGCAGTGAGGAACTGCTCATCCCCGACAGCGCGATCCAGCTCCGCATGTGGCCGGCCGACCTTCAGGTGGCTCGGATCGACAAGTCCGCTCGGGTTTCTTGACACACGCCTCCGGCCGACGTAGCCTCCGACGGTCGGGGGCGCATAATGCAGATCATTCGAAGCCGCACGGTTTACGACGTCTGTGTGATCGGATCGGGCGCGGGCGGCGGCATGGCCGCGATGGTGCTCACGCAGGCCGGCGCGAACGTCGTGATGCTCGAAGCGGGGCCGATGTGGGATTCGACGACCGATTCGTTCATGTTCGCCTGGCCCTACAACCCGCCGCGGCGAGGCGCGGCGATCCCGGAGCGGCACTTCGGCGAGTTCGACGCGGCGCTTGGTGGGTGGACGATCGAGGGTGAGCCGTACACGTCGGCGCCAGGCAACACGTTCGACTGGTTTCGGTCGCGCATGCTCGGCGGCCGCACGAACCACTGGGGCCGCATCTCGCTGCGATTCGGCCCGCACGATTTTCAACGAAAGACGCTCGACGGGCTCGGCGACGACTGGCCCATCGCGTACGAGGACCTGAAGCCGTACTACGACAGGATCGACCAGTTCATCGGCGTCTTCGGCGCGCCGATCGCGATGCCCAACGAACCTGACGGCATTTTTCTGCCGCCCCCCAAGCCTCGCTGCTACGAACTCCTCATCAAGCAGGCGTCCGAGCGGCTCAACATCCCGTGCGTGCCATCCCGCTTGTCGATTCTCACAAAGCCGCTCAACGGCCGACCGGCCTGCCACTACTGCGGCCAATGCGGCCGCGGCTGCGCGACGCATTCGAACTTCTCGTCACCGTCGGTGCTGATCCCGCCGGCGCTCAAGACCGGACGGCTGAAGATCATTCCGGGCGCGATGGCTCGCGAAGTCACGCTGGACGATGCCGGGCTCGCCAACGGCGTCACGTACATCGACAAGAAGACCGCGCGCGACAACCACGTTCGCGCGCGCATCGTCGTGATCGCCGGGGGCGCGTGCGAGTCGGCCCGCCTGCTCCTCAACTCCAGGTCGTCAAAGTTCCCGCAGGGCCTGGCGAACTCGAGCGGCACCGTGGGTAAGTACCTGACGGACTCGACCGGCACCAGCGTGTCGGGATTCATTCCCAAGCTGATGGACGGCACGCCGCACAACGAGGACGGTGTCGGCGGCATGCATCTGTACACGCCCTGGTGGCTCGACAACCGCAAGCTCGATTTTCCGCGCGGCTATCACATCGAGCTCGGCGGAGGCCGGCGCATGCCGAATGCGGGTTTCGGATCCGGTATCCACAATTTCACGAGCGTGGAGATCGCCGGCCGCCCCCACGCGTTTGGCGGCTACGGTCAAGGGCTCAAAGAGGACTACCGCCGGCTGTACGGCGCGACGGTGAACTTCGCCGGCCGCGGCGAGATGATTCCCAACGCCGACAGTTATTGCGAGATCGACCCGACGGTCGTTGACAAATGGGGCATCCCGGTGCTGCGTTTCCACTTCAAGTGGGGCGACTACGAGGTGAACCAGGTGAAGCACATGCAGGAGACGTTTCGCGCCATCATCCAGGAGATGGGCGGGACACCGACTTCACCGATGCCGTCAAAGGAAGACGGATACGGAATCGCCGCAGGCGGCAGGATCATCCACGAGGTCGGCGTGACACGAATGGGGAACGACCCGGCCACCTCCGTGGTGAACAAGCACTGCCAGGCGCACGACGTGAAAAACGTGTTCGTCGCCGACGGCGGACCGCTGCCGTCGCAGGCGGACAAGAACTGCACGTGGACGATTCTCGCGCTCTCGATGCGAACGGCCGAATACATCGCGGAGGCGCGTAAGACGGGAGCGGTGTAGCGCGGCCAGGGCTGCCCGAGAGCCCGTAGCGCAGCCCTGCAGGGCTGCCTGGAGACCCGGAGCCATCATGGAAACCGATCGACGAACGATGCTGCGATTGCTCGCCTCCGCCCCGGCGGCGGCGGGCCTGGCCTGGACCGAGGCGGAAGCCCGGCAGGCGCACACGCATGCGCAGGCCGCGCAAACGACGGCGCGCAAGACGGGGACTCCGTTCAAGCCGAAGTTCTTCAACGCGCACGAATGGGCGACCGTCGGCGTGCTCGTTGACCTCATCATCCCGCGCGACGATCGGTCGGGCAGCGCGACGGACGCGGCCGTGCCGGAGTTCATGGACTTCATGATGATCGATCAGCCGGGACGCCAGACCGCCATGCGGGGCGGTTTGGCCTGGCTCGATCGCGAATGCGTGAGCCGATACGACAAGATGTTCGTGAACTGCACCGCGGCGGAGCGGACGCCGGTGCTGGACGCCGTCGCATGGCCACGTCAGGCGCCGCCGGGGCTCTCGCACGGCGTGTCGTTTTTCACCATGTTCCGCGATCTCACCGCCAGCGGATTCTGGACCAGCCGGATGGGCATCAAGGACCTGCAATACACCGGCAACGTATTCGTACCAGAGTGGACAGGATGCCCTGATGAGGTCCTGAAGAAGCTCGGGGTCGTGTAGCGCGGCCGTCACACCTCCGAACCGGCGCTGACGTATACTGGCGCGGCTCATTCGGCAGGAGGTGCCATGCTCTCGAAGTTCCGTTCAGCAGCCTTACTCCGCACGATGCTCCTTGTCGTGCTCTTGCCTGCGTCCGTGTTCGCGCAGTTCGACGC
>JANNHC010000482.1:0-20246 GCA_031404215.1 Acidobacteriota bacterium | reverse complement strand
GGAGGCCAGAGGCGCGGCCGTACTCGGCCTGGTAGCCCTGGGTCAGTACCTTGACCTCGGCAATCGACTCGATGTTCATGTTGAGCATCTGGCCGTTGTTGCCTGTGTCCATGGCCGAGATGCCGTCCATCATGATGTTGTTCTGACCGACACCGCCTTGGGATCCTTGTTCAGGACGTTGAGCTTCCGGTTCGAATTCCAGTCCGAGTTGGTGATGAGGTCGTACGCGCTGCCTCGGAACCGGTTCGTGCCGCTCTTCGTGACGGCCGTGATCTGGAGACCGCTCGACCGGCCGAACTCCGCCTGGTATCCCTGCGTGAGCACTTTGACTTCCGCGATGGACTCGATGTTCAGGGCGAGCATCACGCCGTTATTACCCGTGTCCATGGCCGAGATGCCGTCCATCATGATGTTGTTCTGGCCGGCGCCCCCGATGCGGGTCGCGCCAGCGGACGCGCCGCCGCTCTGCACTCCGGGTGTCAGCTGCGTCACGCTCGTGAAATTGCCATGGTTGATCGGAAGGTTCTGGATCTGCTCGGTGGAGATCGCGAAGGAACGTTCCGCGCTCTGTGATTGCACGAGCGCAGCTTCAGCGGTCACATTGATGGTTTCGGTCGCACCGCCGACTTCGAGGACGGCCGGAGGCACCGCCACGCGGTCGCCGCCGCTGACCTTGATGCCTTGATGGCGGACGGTCTTGAATCCGTCCATGGAGATTTCGACGGTGTAGGTGTCCGCCGTGACGTTCGGGATGACGTAACCCCCGACTTCGTTTGTCGGCACAGGGGCCAGCCTCGTTCCGCGCGCTTCACTGATGAGAACAACAGTTGCGCCTGGAACGACACCACCCTGTGCGTCTTTTACGGTGCCGGTCACGTTACCGGTCGTAATCTGGGCCGAGACGGGAGTCGCTGCAATCAGCAGCAACATCAGCGCCGCGAAGAGTCCTCGCACGCACGCGTTCATCACACACCACCTCCGGCGAAGGAGCGGCAGACAGCGCTAGGGCGCGCCGTCGAACACATCCCTACAGTTGAGCAAGCCGCGCCGTTTTACCACGCGGGGGGAAGGTTGTCAACGAAACGTAGGTTCCGAGGCAGATCCGTGCAAAAATGTCGTTTCTCCCAAATGTAATCCGTTACGCAGTTCCCCATCTGTCGAGAGGCGACTCCGGGCGGCTGGCCGGAAGGAAAACCCGTAAACGCCGCCGGCTGGCGGCGAGGAGGATTCATGACAGTGACCGGTTCGACCGCATTTTCCGCGATGACGCTTTGCGCCGCGGCGGTGTTCGCGACGACCATTGGGACAGCTCAGCAGGCACCGCCGGGGGCGCCGCAGGCACCGGCTGGACGCGGGGCCGGTCGAGGCGGTGTGGCGCCGACCTTGTTCGCCCTCGTGGACACTAATAAGGATGGCTCCGTCACGCGCCACGAGTTCGTGGCCGGCTTCGACAGCTGGTTCACCGAGTGGGACGCCAGCCGTGCGGGATCCGTGACGCAGGATCAAGTACTGACGGGTTTGAACGCCGCCGCGCAACAGCTAGCGCCCGCCGGCGGCGGACGTGGCGCCGCGCAGAACCAGACGCCGAATCCGGCCGATGTGCAGGCGATGATGGCGGCGCTTCCCGACAAGGCGCCCGCCACACCGACGCGGTCCCGCAGAGTCCTCGTGCTGGGAAAGGCTGCGGGGTTCGTGCACTCCTCGATCCCGCTGGCGGCCAGGACCGTCGAAGAGCTGGGCAAGAAGACCGGGGCGTGGTCGACCACCATCACGTATGACCCCGCCGACATCACCGCGCAGAATCTGAAGCAGTACGACGTGGTGTTCCTCGACAGTACCACCGGCGCTTTCCTGGACGACCCCACCGATCAGGCGGCGACCGATGCGCGGCGGAAGGCGCTGCTCGACTTCGTGCGCAGCGGAAAGGGACTGGCGGGGATTCACGCCGCGACCGACTCGTACCATCGCCGGGATGTGCCTGCCGCGCAGACGGCGTCCACTCCCGCGGGCGGATTCGGGGGCCGCGGCGGCGGCCGTGGCGGAGCGGGCGGAACGCTGGCGCCCGTCATGCTGTCGCAGGGTGACACGAACGCGGATCAGAAACTGAGCCGCCCGGAACTGGCTGCGCTCGCGCATGCGTGGTTCGACAAGGTTGATGTGCCGAAGACGGGTACAGTCGCTCAGGCGGACTTCGCGGGCCGGTTCGCCGCGATACTGCCCGCCCCGACGCCGGCTCCCGCGGCCGCCGCACAGGCGGGTCCCGACGGCCAGGTCGGCACGTGGCCCGAGTTCAACAAGATGATCGGCGGCTTCTTCAAGTACCACTGGAACGATCCGCAGGAGATCACCTACAAGATCGACGATCCGAAGAGCCCGCTGACCGCGATGTTCACCGGCACGCCGCTCGTCGTGCGCGACGAGACCTACACCTTCGGCACCGACACCTACTCGCGGAAGAACCTGCACATTCTGACCAGCGTGGATTACGCGAAGATGACCGACGCCGACAAGGCCAAAGAAGATTACCCGAGGCCCGATCACGACTACGCGCTCAGCTGGATCAGGCGCGACGGGAACGGCCGCGTGTTCTACATGGCCCACGGCCATCACGAACGGAACTACGCCGTGAAGCCGCTGCTCGAGCACTTGCTCGCGGGGATGCAGTACGCGCTCGGCGATCTGAAAGCCGACGACAGCCCGAGCGTCAAGTAGAGTTCAGGGTACAGGCTTCAGAACCCCTTCGGCCTGAGCCAGAAGCTTTCCTGCCAGGTGCCGCCGGGCGGAATGCTCTGCAGCTCCTTGTAGAGACCTTTGTGCGCGAGGTTCATCGAGTCGGTGATGCCGGCCATCGGCTCAAACGCAATGAACCCGCGGGTGGGCACGTTCGCGTTCGTGCCCGTCAGCGGCAGGCTCGGGGGCGTCTGCGCGGCGGCAGGCGCGGGGGTACCGGTCGCCGCGGCTCCGCGTCCACGTCCGGCTCCGCCGGCGCCACCGCCGCGCGCGTTCGCCGGGTTCGGCGAATACAACACGATTGAACGGTAGTTCGGGCCGAGCAGGACATCGAGTTGCTGCGTCTTGCCCGTCACGCGCATGACCGCGCGTCCCTGCGCGTCGCGTTCCAGATCGCCGAAGACATGATCAAGATCGAAGTCCTTCAGCGCGACCGCGTGCGGATCGGGGAAGAACTTCTGGATCGGCTCCGTCTCGCCGGTGGGGATCTTGTTCTGCGCGAGGAGCCAGTGCGTCTTCGCGCCAATCGAGAGCACCCAGTCCTCGCGGGTTGAATCAGTCAGCTGGAAATAGGGGTGGAAGCCGATTGCGACCGGCATCGGCTCGACGCTGAGATTCTCGATGCGCGTTCGCACTTCCAACACGCCGTCCTGAAGGCGATATGTCATCTGTAGGGTGTGGGCGAAGGGAAATTGCTTCATCCACTGCGGATTGCGATAGAAGTCCAGCTTACTGGTGACCCATGCAGCGCTGCCGTCCGCCTTCGCTTCCACCAGCGTCCAGTCCTTCGCGGCGGAGAGGTAGCCGTGGATCGGTATGGCGCCTCGGACGTTGCCGAGCTCCATGTCGAAGTTGTACTTCTTGCCGTTGGCATAGAACGCCTGTTCGTCGAGACGATTCGCGAACGGCGCAAGCAGCGGGATCCCGTTCAGCCCCGGCCGCGCGCGGAAGTCGTCCACGGACCCGAACGTCATTCGGATGAGGTTCTGACCCCTCACGACCATCTCGTACGCGTTGCTGAGCGACGTCATGACCGACACCGTCGTGTCCGTCCGGCTGTCGCGGAGCTGCACGATGTCGCCGGTCTGCCTGGCCGAATATCGCGGCTGCGCCGAGGCCAGTGTGCCACACGCCATGGCCGCCAGCGTGAACGCTGCAATGGCTGATGTCTGTCTGCCTATCGCTGATTGCATGAAGCCTTCTTCATTTCTTATTACACCGTGGCCAGGAACGCCTGCGTCCACTTGATGCTGGCCTCCAGGTTCGCCACCTGCCGGGCGGCCGGGGTGACCGCCGGGTCCGCCGGCGGTTCCAGAATCGGCTTGCCCTTATCGCAGAGCGCGAGAAACCGGGCGAACTCCCAGGCCGGTGTGTTGCGATAGAGATCCCAGAACTTGGGATCGTGATAATTCATCATGCGCGGCTGACCGCTGACAATGACCTCGAGCGACACCGCGCGGCCGGGGCATTTCTGCACGTAGGTGCGGAGGTAGTCCTCCATCCCCATATTGCCCTCGCCCATGCGCGTCCATCGGACCGCGGCCCCCTGCGGCGTATTCCAGAGCGCGCTGTCGCGCATGTGGCTCGTCAGGACGTAGGGCGCGAGCGTCTCGAGCGTCAGGTGCGGATCTTCAATCGTCCACACGGGGTTGCCGGAGTCCAGGCAGACGCCGACGGAGTCGGGCCCGGCTGATTCGATCAGCCGCTTCAACTCGCGCGCCTGCATGTCGCCCGCGTGATTCTCGATCGCGACCTTCACGCCGGCATCCATCAGACGCCCGCGCATGTTCTTCAGCACCTTGACGGTGTTGTCGATGTGGCTGTCGATCCCGTCACGCCGATCGGCCGAACTGCCCAGCACGGCGCGCACGATTGGCGACCGCACGATCCTGGCGGCGTCGATCATCCGGCCCAGCTGGTCTTCCGCCGTCCCCTGCGCCTTGTCGAACGTCGTGGACGTCGGGCAGATCGAGCGCATACCGATCTCGATGTCGATATTCAGCTCGTCGGCGCGCGCGCGCACCCGGCGCAGGTTGTCTGGCTCCAGCGTGCCGAGGAACCGAATCTCGCTGAAGTGCACGACCTTCACGTTCCACTTCGCCGCGAAATCGAGCTGCTGGAAGGGTGTCCAATTCTGCGCGCCCAGACTGTACATGTCCACCCCGAAGCGGACCGGTGTCGCCGCTTTCGTGACGGACGGAATTCCCTGGACCCCGGCCGCGACAGCCGCCGCGCCGGCGGTCTTGAGGAACGATCGACGATTGGGGAGTCCCGGATGCGTCTCTGACGTCATGATTACCGCCTGGAAAAGTCTGTGATGTGCACACGATACTCTGGGGGCCGGTCGGTTGCCAAGAAGGGTACCGCTCGAAGGGTGCAAGTCGAAGGGTGCAGGTTGGCAGGGGACAGGCGGGCAAGGAACAGCGACGAGCGCACCCGCTTTTTCGGCTTGTCTCGACCGACAATCAGACGTGCTGATCAACGAGGATTGGGTTGCCGAGGAGGACCGACAGGGTGAGGTGCGCCACTACGGCGTGATCGCCGGCGACCTCGAGGCCGTGGCCAAGGTGGTGAAGGCCCTGCGCGCGGCCGGACCGACGGTTACGGTTTGTCTACGAGGCGGGCCCTCACAGGTGCTGACCTGGGCACCGCGGCCAATCCCGATCATCGCCGCCACAAGGCATCCAGGACGCCGTAGTACGCCGGCTTGGCGGCGTACTGTTCATCGAAGAGCAACGGATCGTCCAGACCGAACTGCGCGTCGATCCAGGAATGCGCATCGGTGAAGCCCCAGAACGTGACGCCGTCGCACCGCGGCTCGGCGACGCACACGCTGACGATAGAGCGGTATACTGACTTTTGAACGTCGAGCCGCGCCGTCAGTGTTCCGGGAACGTCGCGAATGCGCACGTCCATTTCGCTGAAGTTCACGAGCAGGCCAAGACTTGCCAGGCGGCTCATATTGGCCGCAATGCTTCCGGTGCTCGGCGGGTTGGTGGCCGAGATGTGCATCTGCAGGCCTACGCCGTCTATCGGAACTCCCTGCGCGCGGAGCCCCTGCACGAGGTCGTAGATGCGATCGGATTTCCGGTTCAGCCCCTCGGCACCATAATCGTTGTAGAAGAGCAGCGCCTGCGGATCGGCCTGTCGGGCCAGGCGGAACGCATCGGCGATGTACTGATCGCCGATCTTTTGTCTGAAAATGGTGTCCCGAAGCGATCCGTCGTCGGCAATTGCCTCGTTGACGACGTCCCACGCGATGACGCGCCCACGATAATGATCCGCGACCGATCGGATGTGACTTTCGAACGCCGCGCGAAAATCCGCCGCGGGCAGCGCGTTGAGCCATCCCGGGACCGATCCATGCCAGATGAGCGCGTGCCCCTTGATCTGCATCCCGTTGGCTTGCCCGTACGCGACGATGGCGTCGCCCGCGCCGAAGTTGTTCGTTCCGCGTGTGCGCTCGATGGCGTCCCACTTCATCTCGTATTCGGCAGTCAGGTAATTGAAGTGCCGCCCGAGGACGCCGGCATAGCGCCCGTCGCCGAGCAGGTTGGACGGCACGGCGGCCCCAACCAGCTTCCCGGCCGACTGGGCCGCAACGCGCAGCGGTTCGACGTCCATGCCTGCCGGCATCGTCGTGGTCGCGGGAGGCGTTGGAGAGACGGGCGTATTCCCAGCTCCGCAACCCGCCGGCGCGAAGAGTAAGGATCCGGCGACCACGACGGGCAGCACTCGGGCCATCGACGTGAATCGTAGGGCCCGCCTGCGCGTATGTAAAGGCTCCTTGAAAAGGCTCAGGACTCAGGGTTGAGGGCCCGACTTCACGCACAGAGTTACAATGCTGGGAATTTCAGAAGACGGTGATCTTCGGGAGGCCACGAAGGTTTATGAGAAGTCCGGCTGGTGCTGTGCTCGTGGCGGGTGTGATGCTCGCGATCTCTCTCGGTGCGCAATCCCCGCAGACGCCGGCGCCTCCGGCGGGAGGGGGAGGCCGCGCCGGCGGTGCTGCTCAAGGAGTCCCGCCTCCGTCCCGGGGCGGTGGCGGCGGTGGAGGCACGGCGGGCCCGGCCGACAAGCCGCTCGTGGACTTCGCGGCGGCCGAGCGCGGCAAGCAGGTCTGGATCGCCGAATGCATCACCTGTCACGGCGCGCAGGCGCGCGGCACGGACAACGGTCCCAACCTTCTCCGATCGCTCGTCATGCTGCGCGACCGGTACGGCAACGAAATCGGTCCGTTCCTGAGGAAGGGGCACCCGATGCAGAGTGGGAAGTCCGCTTCCGGCCTGACCGACGCGCAGATTACCGACATCGCGCACTTTCTCCGCAAGCAGCTCATCGACTCGCTGCGCGGCTCTCCGCTCTTTACCGTGCAGAACATCCTGACGGGCGATTCCAAGGCAGGCGCGGAGTACTTCAACGGCGCGGGGAAGTGCGCCACGTGCCATTCGCCAACCCGCGACCTGGCCGGCCTCGCCAGCAAATATGAAACCGTGGACATCCAGCAGCGGATGCTGTTCCCAGGCGGAGGGCGGGGCGGCGGCCGTCGCGGAGGAGCCCCGCCCGCGAGCGCCGTGAAGGTGACGGTGACGCCACAAGGCGCCGCACCCGTCTTCGGCGTGCTCCTGTATATGGACGACTTCGTCGTGTCTCTTCGGGACAGCGCGGGAGGCTATCGTAGTTTCACGCGCACGCCTGCACTGAAGATCGAGAAGACCGATCCGCTGGACGCGCACCACGCGCTGCTCGAGACCATTACGGACAAGAACATTCACGATCTGGTCGCGTACCTGGAGACATTGAAATGAGGAGGCGTCTGTTTGTCTTCGCGGTGACCATGATCGCGGCCGTGCTCCTCGCGGACGCCCAGGCGCCGCTCGATCGGCCGGCGCTGGTGAAGCCCGGAACCGACTCCTGGCCGACCTACAACGGCGACTACTCGGGGCGTCGATTCAGCACGCTGACGAAAATCAACGCGAACAACGTCAATCGGTTGAGTCTCGCCTGGGTCTATCGCCTGAATCCCGGCGCGGCGCCGGTCGTGGGCAGCTCGAACACGATCAAATCGACGCCGCTGCAGATTGACGGCGTGCTGTATTTCAGTACCCCGGATCACGTCTGGGCCGTTGACGCACGCACGGGGCGCGAGATCTGGCACTACCTGTGGCGATCGTCGGGCGGCAACCATCTCGCGAACCGTGGCGTCGCCGTGCTTGGCGACTGGCTCTATTTCGAAACGCCCGACAATAACCTCGTGTCGTTGAACATCAAGGACGGCACCGAGCGCTGGCACAAGCCGATCGCCGATCTCAACCAGTTCTACTACGGATCGGTGGCGCCGGTGATCGTGAAAAACCACGTCATCGCAGGCGTGAGCGGCGACGATCTCGACATTCCCGGCTACCTCGAATCCCACGACCCGGTGACCGGGGATCTTCAGTGGCGCTGGTACGTCGTCCCGCAGAAGAAGGGCGATCCGGGATCGGAGACATGGCCGAACGAAGAGATGGCGCGCCACGGCGGCGGCATGACGTGGCAGCCGATCACCTACGACCCGGGGCTGAATCTGATTTACGTGACAACCGGCAACCCGCAGCCGGTCATTGCGCACAAGAACCGGCCGGGCACCAACCTGTTCACGGGATCGATCGTGGCGCTCAACCCCGACACCGGAGCGATGGTCTGGTATTTCCAGTCGTCCCCTCACGACACGCACGACTGGGACTCCACGCAGACCGCGGTCCTCATCGACGGGGTGATCGACGGCCGGCCGCGCAAATTGATCGGGCAGGCGGCGCGCAACGGGCACTTTTTCCTGCTCGATCGCACGAACGGCAGGGCGCTCGTGTCCGCCGAGTACGTGAAGACCAACTGGTCGCTCGGGTACGACGAGCGGGGCCAGCCGGTCCCGAATCCCGCGAAGATGCCGCAGGTCGATGGCGCGCTGGTCTCGCCGAACCAGGGAGGCGCAACCAACTGGCAGTCCCCGAGCTTCAGCCCGGCGACGGGACTCTTCTACGTGCCCGCCGCGCGAGCGTTCAGCGTCTTTTACATCTACGATGCGAGCGACAACCCGCAGGGCTGGGGGGGCACGGATCGCGGCGGCTACGCCGAGTCGATGATCCAGGCCATCGACTACAAGACCGGGAAGGTCCGGTGGAGCCACAAGTGGGAAGGCGCCGCGCGGTCCGGGTTGCTCAGCACCGCCGGCAACCTGCTCTTCAGTGCGGGCCCCGGCAACTCGATCGTCGCCCTGAACGCGACGACCGGCGACGCGCTCTGGCACGCGCGTCTCAACGCCGCGATCAGCAACGGGCCCATTACCTACGAGCTCGACGGACAGCAATACGTGATCGTGGGCGCGAGCGATACGCTTTGGGCGTTCGTGATGAATAGATAACGAAGGATTTGGCCACTCACAAGCTCTTCAGCGATCGCTCCTCCCTCGAGGCGGAAGTGCGGGCGCTCGGCCTCGATATCCGGTTCGAGCCGGACATCCGCGCGTCCCTGACTCCGCTCACCGTCGGGCGCCGCACGGTGGGCAATCGGTTTGCGATTCATCCGATGGAAGGGTGCGACGGCACGCTGGACGGAGCGCCGGACGAGTTGACGTTCCGGCGATGGTCGCGGTTCGGCGCCGGCGGGGCGAAGCTGCTCTGGGGCGAAGCGGTCGCGATTGACCCGGACGCGCGCGCGAACACGCGTCAGCTGCTGCTGTCGGAGGCCAACCTCCCGGCGCTCGAGCGCATGATCGCGCTTGCCCGGAAGGAGCACGGGCCCGCGAACGACTTCCTGATCGGCCTGCAGCTGACGCATTCAGGACGATGGTCCTACCCGACACCAGTCGTGCTCTTTCACGATCCGGCGCTTCGGAACAACGGGCGGATCATCGCCGACGCGGAGCTCGATCGCCTGCAGGACCGCTACGTGGCCGCGACGCTTCTGGCGCGCGATATCGGAGTGGATTTCATCGACATCAAGCAATGCCATCGGTATCTGCTGTCGGAAATGCTCGCGGCGAAGACGCGTCCGGGCAAGTACGGCGGCAGCCTGGAGAACCGCACGCGCTTCGTCCGCGAAGTGCTCGCGCGCCTCGCGGCCGACGCGCCGGAACTCATCCTCGGCACCCGGATGAATTTTTTCGACGGCGTGCCGTATATGAAAGACCCCGTCACGGGCATCGGGCAACCCGCGCCCGGCGCGACCGAAAATTATCTGGACCTCGAGGAAGCGATCCAGGCGCTCGCGATGTTCCGCGAGGCCGGCCTCCAGCTCGTGAACGTGACCGCCGGATGTCCCTATTTCAACCCGCATGTCGGCCGGCCCGCCGACAAGGAGCCGCCCGACGGATACGGCGCGCCGGAGCCGGGCCTGGCCGGCGTGGCGCGTCACTTCGGGCTCGCTGAGGCGGCCCAGCGGGCCTGCCCCGATATTCCGGTCGTCGGTACCGGCTATAGTTACCTGCGCCAGTACGCGGTCGAGGCCGGAGAGGCCAACCTGCGAGATGGTCGCGTCTCGCTCGTAGGCCTGGGCCGCGGCGCGATCGCGTACCCCGATTTCGCGCGCGATGTGCAGATGGACAAGAAAAAGGTGTGCATCACCGTCAGCTACTGTACGACCCTGATGCGCGCGAAAGGCAACGATCTGGGACAATATGCGGCCGGCTGCGTGCCGCGCGACCCCGTCTACGCCAGGCTGCTCCAGGAAATTCAGAAACGTGCGAAAGTCGAGGCCGCTCCGAAGGATTGAGATCGCTCGTTCCTCATGTTCAGAAGGCAGGCATTTATGAAACGCGCAACTTTGTCCCGCACGGTCCTCGCGGCTGCGCTCGCCGCGGCGTGGGTGGCCGGCGTCACCGTGGCATCTGAACGGTCCGCCTCCTCCATGGCCAGCGCCGCGAACAAGTGGCTCGCCGCGCTGACGGCCGAACAGCGCCAGCAGGCGTCGTTCGCCCTCGACTCCGAGGAGCTCACGCGGTGGCACTACGTGCCGGCGACGATGTTTCCCCGGAACGGCGTGCCGATCCGTGCGATGAACGAGGCGCAACGCGCCCTCGCGCAGGAGCTGCTGAAGACGGGCCTCAGCCAGCGTGGCTACACGCAGGCGACGACGATCATGAACGACCTCGAGGTGATTCTGAAGGCACTCGAGAACGGAGCCGCCTCGCGTGATCCGGAGCAGTACTGCTTTTCCATCTTCGGGACCCCTTCCGCCAGGGGGGCCTGGGGCTGGCGCGTGAACGGCCATCACCTGTCGCTGCATTTCAACGTGGCGAACGGCTCCGCGGTCGCAAGCTCCCCGTCGTTTTTTGGCTCGAACCCGGCCGAGGTGCGTGTCGAGGGTCCGAAGAAGGGCTTGCGCGTGCTTGGCGACCGCGAAGACTCGGCCCGCGCGCTGCTGGCGGCGCTCGACGAAGCCCAGCGCAAGACCGCCACGCTCGACGGGGTCGCGCCGAACGACATCGTGACGACGACCTCCGCGAAAGTCGCACCGTTGAGCCCTGCCGGGGTGGCCGCGTCCGCCTTGACGGCGAAACAGCGCGAGCTGCTGATGGCCCTCATCGACAGTTACACCACCTCCATGGCGCCAGACATCGCCACCGAGCGGCTCGCACAGCTGCGCGCCGGGGGCCTCGACAAAATCACGTTCGCGTGGGCCGGTCCGGTCGAACCTGGCGCGAAGCACTATTACCGGGTCCAGGGGCCGACATTCCTGATCGAGTACGACAACACCCAGAACAACGGCAACCACGTCCATTCGGTGTGGCGTGATTTCACCGGTGACTTCGGACGCGACCTGCTCCGCGAACACGTGCAGAACGTGCAGCACGACTAGACCAAACGCCTGTCCGTCTTGACAAAACGGTTTTTCTCCTTCGTTGACGGGCGAACTCGTTCACCGTTAACCCGTTCACTCTGCGATGACCGGCGCCGCGACCGGCCTTTTCAACCGGACATGACGTGCCGCAAAATCAAATCGTGCACATCGACCGACGCGATTCTCGTCTCCGGCACGAGGTGCCTTGCGGTGCTGATGAACACCGGACCCTCCTCGTCCCAGCCTGTCTGGCGTCCGTGAGAGCCCTTGACCAGCCCGGCGTCCAGCGGGATGACGTCCAGCAATGATCGCAGCCCGGCCTTCCGCTTCATCAACTTCCATCCGACGGTGACATGTGGGAACCGAATGGACGGGTCCAGAAAGAGCTCCACGGGATCGTATCCTGGCTTGCGGTGGATCTCGACCGTGCGCGCGAAGTCCGGCGCTCGTCTGTCGTCGAGCCAGAAGTAGTAGGTGAACCAGGCGTGAGGCGCCGCGACGGCGATTAAATCCCCCGCGCGCACGTGGCCGATGCGGCACGTCGCTTTCTCGCGGTCACCAAGAACACGTTCGACGCCGTGCACGCTCTCGATGATGCTGCGGATCTCGGTGATGCGCGCGCGGTCGTTGACGTAGACGTGGGCGACCTGGTGATCCGCGACCGCGAATGCCGCGCTTGCCCCTGGATCGAGCATCTCCCGGCCCATTTCGTCGCGCACGGCCAGCAGCCGGTGTTCCCGCAGGATCCGGTTCAAGTGGATTGGTGTGGAGACCTCGCGGATGCCGTACTCCGACAGGACGATCACCCGCGCGCCCTCGGCTTCGTAGTGCCGGATGAGACCCGCGCACACCGAGTCCGCCTGCCGCAGATCGCCGGCGGCCGCAGGACCCGGACCGACCCGCTGCAGGTTGTAGTCGAGATGCGGCAGGTAGACGAGCGTCAGCGTCGGGTTGTACTTGCGATCGACGTGCCTGGCCGCGTCCGCGATCCACTGGGTCGATCGAATACCCGCGCGAGGCCCCCAGAACTCGAAGAGCGGAAACGTTCCCAGCGACGCCTGCAACTCGTCGCGCAGGTCCGGCGGTGCGGTATGAACGTCGGGAATCTTCCGGCCGTCGGCCGGGTACATCGGCCGCGGCGTGACGGAATAATCCGACGCCGAATACATGTTGAACCACCAGAACAGGTTCGCGCAGGTAAACGACGGATCCGCCGCGCGCGCGCGGTCCCAGATCTTCGGGCCCTGCACGAGGAGGTTCGATTGTTTCCAGAACCGGATTTCCGCGTCGTCACGCGCATACCATCCGTTGCCGACGATGCCGTGTGACTCGGGATACCGGCCGGTCAGGTAATCCGACTGCGCCGAGCACGTCACCGCGGGGAACGCCGATTTGATCCGCGCCGTCACCCCGCCCCGCGCCCAACCCGACAGCGCCGGCATGTCGTCGCCCAGGAGCGACGGCGTCAGCCCGACCACGTTGAGGACGACGGTTTTGTGCATGCAGCAGCTTCAGGCTTCCGAGCCATCGCAGCCCTGAAGGGCTGCGCTACGAGCTGGTTTCAGGTTCGACTCGGCCCGACAAGCATGTTGAAGAGCGCAGCTGTTCCAGCACCCAGTCGTACTCGCGTCCGATCGATTCCAGCAGATCGATCTTCAATCCTTCCGGTAGCACGTCCCAGGTGTATGTCTCGATCTCGAAATGCCTGGCGAACCGCGTGCGCGTCGCGAGATGAAGCACGTCCCGGACGTAGTCCTGCGTCGAGCCGAGGCCGTCGTACTCGGCGGTGAAGAGCGGCACGTGGAAATGAATGCGCCATTCCGCCCCGGCCGGGGCCACGAGCTGGTCGAGGGCGACGTCCAGATCCGGAAAATGCTGCAGCGCGTGGCCGCGCCGTTCGATCACCTGATGCAGGTACGTCGAATCGGCGAACCGCCGCAGACGTTCGACCAGCACGCGGCACCGCGCCTCGTCGTCGGGAAACGTGACTTTGAGGGCCGAGCTGAGCTGCACGCGCCCGACCTGCACACCCGCGGCGCGCACCCGATCGAGCGCGGCAACCGGGTCCTCGTACTCGACGGCGAAGTGGCAGCAGTCCACGCAGATGCGGACGTGCTCGCGAAGGTGGCGGTGCGCGGTGTCGAGATCGCATGCGAGCGACGCCGCAAGCAGCGGCCCGCCGTCGGGCAGAAGGCGGTGCTCGAAGAACTCCAGGAACTCGTCGCTCGTTTCGATCACGCAGTCGGGTTCGGGCTCGATATCGAGGTGGATCACCGCGCCCGTGCGCTGGCGTTCGCGCACCATGGCCTCGGCGATGCGGACGATGTTGGCGACGAATGCGCGAGAGTCGAGGCCAGGCACCCACGGCTTGTACGACAGCGGGGCGGTGGAGACACCCCCGTCGAGGTCCGCGGGCAGGAAGCGGCCCAGAATCGTGACGAGGTCGAGCGTGTACCGAACCCTCTCCTCGTCGCGCCAGTCGGGCGCGTAGACATCGGCCTTGACCGCGGTGCGATGAAACGAACCGTGAGGAAAGCCGTTGATGAGCGCGACGTAGAGCCCTTCGGCGTCGAGGAATGCGCGGAACGCCTCGAGGCGATCCGCCTCGAGCAATTCACGGGCGTCGCGTGCCGAGAGCCGCAATCCGATGCCGAATGGGCCTGACGGGCAGAGCCTCCGCTTCAGCGCGGGCGCGAAACGCCGGACGTTGGCGCTGACAGCCTCCCAGCCATCGGCCGCGTGGATGTTCGTGCAGTACGTCAGGTGGAGCGGTCCGTTCGGGTCAACTCGCAAGGCGGGCAGTCCGTCTAGCCGACCCGCGCCGCTTCGGCGGTTCCCGCCCGCACCAGGAACTTCGGCGACTGGCTCAGAAAACGCACCGGGTTGTCGAAAACCACCTGTTCGATGAGCGACTCGGGATGGTGGCGCCGGCGCATCTCCATGGCGAAGCGGGGCACGGCGATGGGGTCGCTCGGTCCCCAGTCGCAGGCGCCCGCGACGCAGATGCGTTCCGGCCCGTACTTCTCGATCACATCGACCGCCCGCTGGGGAGAGATCTTCGTCTGGGGATACAGCGTGAGGCCGGCCCAGAATCCATGGTCGAGGATCATCTCGATCGTATGCTCCTCCGCGTGATCGACCAGCACGCGCCCGGGCTGGATCTCACGGTACCGGCGGAGCACGTCCACGGAGATGCGCGTGCCTTTCAGCTTGTCCTCGAGATGCGGCGTGTGAATCAGGATCAGCTGGCGGTGGGCAATGGCGAGCTCGACCTGATCGGTGTAGGTGTCGATCTCGTTGCGGGTCACGCGGTTCAGGCCGATCTCGCCGATGCCGAGCACGGTCGGACGATCGAGAAACTTCGGGATGCGCTTCAGCACGTCGCGCGACAGGTCGCGGTCGTCGGATTCCTTCGGGTTCACGGCGAGCCACGTGTAGTGCTGCACGCCGTACATCGCGGCGCGGCGCGGCTCGAACTCAGTCAGCTGGCGGAAATAATCCTCGACGCTGTCGCCGCAGCTGCGGTCCCATCCCGCCCAGAACGCGGGCTCGGTCACCGCGACGCAGCCGGTCAGCGCCATCTGCTGGTAGTCGTCGGTCGTCCGCGACACCATGTGCGCATGATGGTCGATGTATTTCATGAGCGCGCCTCCGTCCGCCCGCGGTCGAACGCGCCAAGCGCGCTCTTGCGATCGAGATGACCCAGCGGCTCGAGCGTCGGGTCGCTGAGCAGGAGCTGAATGCGCATGAGGCGATCGCCGGGAACCCCGAGCGCCTCGACGGCGTCGGCAAAGGCCTGCACTCTGAAATCGCGCGCCGCGTGCGGCTCGCCGGCGCGGTCCAGGCGATCCAGGAACGCCGCGATCTCGAGTAGCCGGGTGCGGTTCTCGATGAAGTACTCGTCCACGATCTCGGTGCCGCTGAGCGGGCACGTCGGGGTTTGGGGTGTCATGATCAGGAGGCCCTCTTTGCAGACGAATCCGAGCGTTCCGTGTCCAGCGTCTTCAGGACGGCAATGCTCTCAACCATGAGGTCCCTGCGGATCTCGTGGACGTCGAACGGCTGGCCGATCCCTTTGAGCAGCATGATCGTCAGGCGTCCACCCAGGTGTTCCCGGAACTCCTCCAGCCCGCGCAGAACGCACGCCGCATCGTCTGGAGCCTCGAGCTTTTCCTCGAGAGACGGCGTGAATATCGGTGCGCCCAGCGCGATCAGGAGGTTGATGATGCGCCGCCACTCCGGCTCGCCGAGGAAGCCGGCCAGGCGGGAGTAGGTCGTGTCGAGCGCGATGCCGATGCCCACCGCTTCGCCGTGGCGGAGCCTGTGGTTCGTCGTCTGCTCGAGCTTGTGGGCGGCCCAGTGACCGAAATCCAGCGGCCGCGAAGATCCTTGCTCGAACGGATCGCCGCCCGTGGCGATGTGACGGAGGTGCAGCATCGCCGAGTGTCGAACCACCTGTTCCATCGCCGGCAAATCGCGGTTGAACAAGGCGGAGGCGTGCGCCTCGAGGAAGTCGAAGAATCCGGGATCGCGGATGAGCGCGGCCTTGACCGCTTCCGTTGCGCCGCTGCGCCAGTCGCGATCGGTCAGCGTTGCGAGGAAACTGAAGTCGTTGACGACCGCAAAGGGTGGCGCAAACGTGCCGAGGTAGTTTTTCTTCCCGAACGCGTTGATGCCGTTCTTGACGCCCACGGCAGAGTCGTCCTGCGCGAGCACGGTCGTCGGAATGCGGATCAGGCGGATGCCGCGGTGGGCCGTGGCGGCCGCGAATCCCGCGGCGTCGAGCACGGCGCCGCCGCCGACGGCCACCAGATAGGAGTGGCGGCAGAGCGCCGACGCGTTGACGGATTCCAGGATGCGTTCGACGTGCCGACGGTCGTTCTTGATGGGCTCGCCGCCCGGAACGACGAGCACGGGGGTGGACAGCGCGATCGCATCGCGATGTTCGACGCAATACGCGCCGATCTCGTCGATCAATGATGGATGGGCCCGCTCGACGCCGCGATCGACGACGACGACCAACTTCGCCGGCGCCTCGCCGTCGTTCCCCCGCGTACCCGCGGATACACGCGCCCGCCCGGTGGACACGAGGTCACGCAGCAGCCGGTTGGACGGCGTGAAGACACCGGTCGTGAAGTGGACCGGGTACCGGACGGAGACGAGGAACTCCTGTTCGATGACATCCATCATCACGTTACCGAGAACACCCGCGCGAGCCACCCGGCGGCGAGCGCCGTCGCGAGCACGGCCGCGCCGTAAACGGGGCCCGCGTAGGCCGTGCCGATCGTGGCATCGACCAGCGCCAGCGACAGCACTCCGGTCTTGACCGCGCGCCTGACCACCTCGGGGCGCGGATCCTTCGAGACCTGCCAGAACGGCGGCAGGACGCGGAAACCGAGCACCGCCGTCAGCCCAAGCGCCGCGATGCGCGCGGAGGTGTCCGCGGACATCGCGAGGGTGGTGAGCGCGATCAGGACAACGCCCAACGATACCAGAGCGAATGTGGCCGCGCCCGTCTTCCCCCCGTGCACTTCGCCCCGGCTGACGGTCGTAACCGCCGCGATGTAAATCACCGAGAGGACCGCAATCGGCCAGCCGGCCGCCAGTGCGGCGGGCACCGCCGCGATCCCCAGCACGACGTTGAACCCGCGGCACAGCCCCATGTTCACCGGCCCTGCGATCGCGTGCCGCTTTCCCCGCACATCGTACAGAAGAACCAGCGACGTGATAACGGCTGCGATCACCGCCGCCGCCCACGTCGCGCGGCCCGCCGCCGCCACACCTGAAGCCATCAGCGCAGCGCCCAGGGCCGCCGCCCGATGGGCCGGCACCCGGCCACTCGGGATCGGCCGCTCGGGTCGCTCGACCGCGTCGAGCCCGCGATCGAAGAAATCATTCAGGACCACGCCGCCCGCATACAAGCAGACCGTCGCGATCAATAACCAGGGCAGCGCCCGATGATTTGCGCGGCCCGCAACAGCATATCCTGCAAGGACATCCGCGATCGCGGTGACCACGTTGGCCGGCCGCAGCAGCTCCAGGTACCCGCGTAACACGCGTTCAGCTCCGGCGTGACTACCCCTGCAGGTAGGATAGATTCTACAACCGCGCAGCGCTAGACGTACCGGCGCGCTACCGGCGTGGTTAAGATGTTAGAAAAAGGTAGTTTACACGGAATCGGAAGGCCGGGCCCGCTCCGGCTCGAAGCTCCCGCAGGATCGGCGTTCCGCAACTCCAGAGCCGGGCAAGAGGCCCAAATTGTCTATTCTGAAAACAGACAATTGTGTTTGAAACAGGCGCCAGCCAAACAATACGGTGGCACGGACCTCGAAAAAGAGCCGGCCGAAATACTTCCGAAACATACGCAGTTTTTACAGATTCTGCGTTGACGACAACAGGCTTGGCAGGTGACAATCACTGAGGACGCACCTCATCAGATACATTTTTGTTACTTTAGCGGGCAAATGACCACCAAGCCATCGACGCGCAGCACGCCGTCGGACAGCCCTTCGAACGAGCACGAACGGCTGGCCACCCTGCTGCAGATCGGACAGGCGCTCTCGAGCACGCTGAACGCGAAGGCCGGCATCCAGGAGGTCCTCGAGACGCTCGCCCGCCGGCACGCGATCGCGCGCAGCCTGGTCGTCCTGATGGACGACGACGGCCGGCAGGTCCACGTCGAAGCGGCGCACGGGCTCAATCGTCCGTCGCACCATATCCAGTACACGGTCGGCGAGGGCGTGATCGGCAAAGTAGTCGAATCAGGCCGGGCCGTCGTCATCCCGCGCGTGTCGAAGGAACCGACGCTGACTTTCCGCGCGACGGCGCGCGACGACTCGCACGATGAGGAGTCGAGCTTCATCTGCGTGCCGGTCGGTTACGATCGCCGCATCGTCGGGGCGCTCGGCGTGAACCTCAAGTACAAGGCGGACCGGAACTTCGATCGCTCCAAGGCGTTTTTCAGCGTCGCGGCGTCGATGATTGGCCAGGCGCTCAAGGTGCAGCGGCTGGTGGCCGCGCAGCACAAGCGGCTGGTCAACGAAAACGCCCATCTGCGGCAGGAGCTCAAGGAGCGCTACGATTTTGCCGGCATCGTCGGCAACAGCGGTCCGATGCAGCGGGTGTACGAGCAGGTCGCCCAGGTCGCGCGAACGAGCACGACGGTCCTGCTGCGCGGCGAGTCGGGCACCGGCAAGGAGCTCATCGCGCACGCGATCCACTACAACTCAATCCGCGCCAAGAAGCCGTTCGTCAAGGTGAGTTGCGGCGCGCTGCCGGACACGCTCATCGAGTCGGAGCTCTTCGGCTACGAAAAGGGAGCGTTTACCGGCGCTGACGCGCGCAAGAAGGGGCGGTTCGAACTGGCGGAGGGCGGCACCCTCTTTCTCGACGAGATCGGAGACGTGCAGCTCACGACCCAGGTCAAGCTGCTGCGCGTGCTCCAGGAGCGTGAATTCGAGCGGCTCGGCGGCCACGAAACGTTGAAGGCGGACGTGCGCCTGATTGCCGCCACTAACAAGGACCTCGAGCGGGCGATCGAACAGGGGAAGTTTCGCGAGGACCTGTTCTATCGCCTGAATGTCTTCCCAATTTTCATTCCGCCGCTCCGGGAGCGGAAGCCGGATGTGCTCCTGCTGGCCGACCATTTCCTGCAGCGGTTTTCCGCCGAGCACGGTCGCGACATCCGTCGCCTGGCGACGCCGGCGATCGACATGCTGACGTCCTACCACTGGCCCGGAAACGCGCGCGAGCTGCAGAACGTCATCGAACGCGCCGTGCTCGTTTGCGACGGCCACGTCATTCACGCGCATCACCTGTCGCCGACGCTCCAGACGGCTGAAGCGTCGGGCACCGTCATGAGCATCGCCCTGGATGATGCGGTGGCCGCGTACGAGAAGGACCTGCTGCAGGATGCGCTGAAGAGCGCCCGCGGGAACCGCGCGAAGGCCGCCCGCCTCCTCCGCACGACCGAGCGCATCGTCAATTACAAGGTGCGAAAGCTGGGTATCGACTGGAAACGGTTCAAGGCCTAGAGCCCGTCCCGACCCGCATTTTTTTCCGTTCTCCCCAATTCCGTAACCCTGGATCCGGCCGCCGGACCCGTTCCTTGGGCAATCTCGCGGAAAACCGCGTGGCACTGGCCTTGCCCTGAATGTGGACAACGGAGGATCGCGAGCGTGATGTCAACGGAACCGTGCGGCAGCATCCTCATAGTGGAGGACGACCCCAATACCCTCAGTGGATGGGTGGAGCTGTTGCGCGCCGAGGGGTACGGCGTCGTCGGTGTCTCGTCGTACGAAGAGGGCCGGGAGGCCCTCGCGAGTCTGCCGGACCTCCTGATCACCGACGTGCGGCTCGGTGTCTACAACGGGCTCCAACTGCTGATGCGTGGCCGTATGACGAATCCGCGCCTCCAGGCGATCGTCATCACGGGGTACGCGGACCAGATTGTGCGGCGCGAAGCGGTGCATCTCCAGGCCGAGCACCTCGAGAAGCCCGTCGATGCCGATCGGCTGTTGCAGCTGGTCGAGAGCGCGTTCAAGGTACGGTCGGCGCCTGGGAAGAATTAGACGTAGGGTGTCCCGGCGTATAAAGGGCACGTGCAGACGAGCGATCATTTCGACGGCACGCGATTCTTCAATCCGACGGGCGCCGCGGGACAGCCGTTTTCGGCGCTGCCTCGCCTCCTGCGAGAGCCG
>JANNHC010000481.1:0-2785 GCA_031404215.1 Acidobacteriota bacterium | reverse complement strand
GGATGTCGATGGGGATGGCCTTTCGGACGTCTACTTCGTCAACCAGGTTGGCGGCAACGAGCTCTGGAGGAATGCGGGAGGCGGCAAGCTCCAGGACATCACGGCCTCGGCCGGGGTCGCGGTGCCGGGCAGGGTCAGCGTCTCGGCCTCGTTTGCCGACATCGACAACGACGGCGACGCGGACCTGTACGTGACGACGGTCCGCGGCGGCAACATGCTCTTCGAGAACGACGGCAAGGGCCGCTTCCGCGATATCACGGCGGCGGCGGGCCTCACCTACGTCGGACATTCGTCGAGCGCCGTGTTCTTCGATTACAACCGCGACGGCCGGCTCGACCTGTTCCTCGTCAACGTGGGGCGGTATACGACGAATACGGTCGCGGGCGACGGCTACAAGTACTACGTGGCGTTCGAAGACGCCTTCTCCGGCCACCTGAAGCCGGCACGGGCCGAGCGAAGCATCCTGTATCGCAACGAGGGGGGCAACCGCTTCGTGGACGTCTCGCAGCGGACGGGCCTGATGGATCTCTCCTGGTCGGGCGACGCCAGCGCGATCGACGTCAATGACGACGGCTGGCTCGATCTGTATGTGCTCAACATGCTGGGCGACAACCAGTACTACGAGAACGTCGGCGGCACCCGCTTTGTCAGGAAGAGCCGCCAGGTGTTCCCGCGGACGTCGTGGGGCGCGATGGGCATCAAGGTGTTCGACTTCAACAATGACGGACGCCTGGATATTTTCATCACCGACATGCACTCCGACATGAGCGAGACGATCGGCCCCGAGCACGAGCATGTGAAATCGACCATGAAATGGCCGGTGTCATTCCGCGGGACCGGGAGGACGAGTATCTGGGGCAACTCGTTCTTTCTGAAAGAGGGCCCCGGCAAGTTCCGCGAAGCCTCTGATGCGATTGGCGCGGAGAACTACTGCCCCTGGGGACCGAGCGTCGGCGATCTCAATGCCGATGGCTACGACGACACGTTCATCGCGTCCGGGATGAACTACCCGGAACGCTACATGGTCAATTCGGTGAAGCTCAATGACCGGGGGCAGCGATTCGTGGACGCGGAGTTCGTGCTCGGGATCGAGCCGCGGACAGGCGGTCTGGCCACGCCGTTCTTCGAACTCGACGCCTCCGGTAAAGACAAAGCCCATCGGGACGGGGCCGGGGCGACGGGACGTGTGACTATCTGGGGCGCGCGCGGCACGCGCTCGGCGGTGATCTTCGACGTTGACGGCGACGGCGATCTCGACATTGTCACCAACGAGTTCAATGCGGCGCCGATGGTGCTCGTCAGCAACCTGACCGAGAAGACGCGGGTGCGCTATGTCGCCGTGAAGCTCACCGGAACCACGTCGAATCGCGACGGGCTGGGCGCAGTGGTTACGGTCACCGCCGGCGGGTCGAAATACATGAAGGTCCTGGACGGCAACTCGGGATATCTGTCACACAGCCTCTACCCGCTGTACTTCGGACTCGGTGCGGCCGATGCGATCGACAGCATCGACGTCCTCTGGCCCTCCGGGAAGAAACAGATCGCCCAACCGCCGTTCACGATGAATTCCCTGATCGACGTCCGCGAGCCGTAGCCGTGCGAGCCTTCACCGGTCGATACCCCACGTTGGAGTACTGGGACGCTCGAGGAAAAAACTGGGCGTCAAAGCGAGGATCGGGGGGATCGATCGTGTTCACATTCCGATTGAGGGTCCCGTTGCGGTCGATGATCTTGCCGTGAATGAAGGATCCTCGTACGCCGGCACCATCGGTAATATCAAGTTCGTAACGGGAGCCGGATGAAATGCCCCCCTCGAGCGTATTTTTCCAGAAAATCGTATCGACGTAAGAGCTTCCTGTTCCACCGTCGTCCACGCCATTCCAGTTACCCGTGAATGTGGTGTTGGTGACCGTGGCGCGAGATCCTTCGAACACCGTCATGGCGCCGGAGCCATGCTCCGGATGATATTCCCCACCGGTCAACAGGCCGACGTAGTCCACGCCCAGGTTGGCAACATTTCCCACGAACAGGCAGTTTTCAATCGTTGCCCGGCTGCCGTGCAGGAGATCGAGGGCGGATCCCGTGATCTGCGTGCGGTTATTCCGGAAGATGCAATGGCGAAAGAGCACGGACTCCTCGGTCTGTCCGAGGTGCTCCACCGAAACCCCGCCCCCGCAGGGACTCGTGTAGTTCCCGTGGACCTCGACATGTTCAATCGTGGGATAGGACCGTGCGTAGATCTTGATGCCGCCGCCGTCCAGATAGAAGAACGGAGTCTTACGCACCTCGTCTGATTCGATGGGTGACTTTTCTCCGGAACCCATCGTGAAGTTGTTGGCGCCTGTGACCCTGAATCCTCGCAGGACGGTTTTCCGTGACACCCCGTCCCCGAAGTAGACCACATGGTTTACAACCGCGGGATAGCTGGGCGCGTGGGCATCGGCAATCCCGGGATTTCCGGCGGTGAGGATGACGTCCCCAGCGGCCTCGAGCGTGATGCCGTCATGCCGGGCATTGAACCAGATCAGCGCTTGTCCTCTGGCGGGCGGACGGTAGGTTCCCGCATGGACGTAGACGGTCTTATTGACGGGATCGCGCGCGGCCGCTTCCAGCGCGTCCTGTATCTGGCCCTTGGGATAGACGTGATAACCCGCTGTATCGGCGTCGAACTTCACCCCGGTGCCGACTACGGCCTTGGTGTTGTCCTGGCGAGCGAAGCCACGGACGGGCAGCACGCACGTCGCAAGCAGAGTCCGCAGGAAGGCGCGACGATGATCGTGCCGAG